>JAFWFE010000064.1 GCA_017512555.1 Solobacterium sp.
ATCGTACGGGTATAACTTGAACATCTTGTATACGCCTTCAAAACAGCCTTTCTGACGATTCGCAATACGGATCGTATCCCAGCGTCTTCTCTCGATATTCTGCGGAATCGGTTTATCTGCGTCTTTCGGACTGATCCAGATCTCTTCAAACTGACGGGCATTCGCTGTGTGGTCGATATGTCCGTGGCTGATCACGACAACCAGTGGTTTATCCGTAATCATCTCGATTGCGCCTCTGAGATCACCGATACCCATACCGCAGTCAATAACCATCGCCTTTTCTGTTCCTACCAGAAGGAAGATGCTCGCTGCATCGAATTCATCGATTTCCCAGGTATCCTTCTTGAACTGAACCATGGGATAAAGTTTTGTTAATTCTGCCATGTGTGTTCCTCTCTATTCCTTGATATTCTCGGGGTCTATACCCACAAAGTTTCTTCCCCATTGGATAAATGTTCTGCCCATGGGGTTTTCTACTTTATCATCACTGCTTAACAACAGATCTTGTCCAAACCAGTTGGGGATGGTCACTGGGACAATATGTCCGCTGATTGCGTCTTCCATGGCCGCAATCGCATTGGGAAGGCAATCCTTGTCCAAAGGAGCACCCAAAGCACGGAAGTCATGGTGGTTGTTGTATATAGCGTCATACTGATCAGACATATCCTGCAGTCTCTTCAGATAACGTACGGTTCTTTCCAGCGGCTGTGAACTGACACCCAGGTTATAGTTCAGGGCATCTCCGGCAATACAGATTCTCTCTTTGGAATCAATGAAGACCATCTCTCCTGCCGTATGTCCCGGGCAGTCATAGGCGGTTACTATACGATCTCCAAGATCAAACTGCATACCGTCTGTAAGATCATGGATCACCGGAAGATTCTCTTCTGTAGTGTACTTCAGGTCTGTATTCAGGTCATACGGATACAGGCGGAACATCTTGTATACACCTTCGAAGCATCCTTTCTGGCGTACTGCCATCTGGGCAGGATACTGTTTCATCATGTCCTTCATCTTAGAATGGATGAATCCTTCTTTATCTGCTGGATTGATCCATACTTCTTCAAACTGATGCGCGTTTCCGATATGATCTCCGTGATTATGACTCAGGACAACGATCACCGGTTTATCTGTAATCATCTCTACAGCCCCGCGCAGATCTCCCAGACCTACGCCGGTATCGATCAGTAAAGCTTTCTCTGAACCAATCAGCAGGAAACAACTCGCGCAGTCAAATTCATCTATTTCCCAGGTGTCCTTACGGAACTGCACCATCGGGTATAACGTTGTACGTCCGTCCATGATTACTTCTCCTCAAAGATGTTATTTACATCAATACCGACAAAGTTTCTGCCTCTGCGCAGAGTTGTACGGTTGGAAGGTCTGCCGTCACCCATCTTCGGATGTTTATTGGCTTCAATGTCTTCCTGGGACATCGGGAGATCCTGACCCCAGAAATTCGGTTCTTGTACAGGAATGATAATCCCCTTCATCGCATCTTCCAGGATGGCGATAGCGGTAGGCAGGCAGTCATCGTCCAACGGCGCACCGAGAGGACGCATATCGTGGTGGTTATTGTAGATACAGTCATACCGATCACTCATGGACTGTAATCTCTTGAGGAAACGCAGGGTTGTCTCTACCGGTACCGCGCTGACACCGAGATTGTAGTTCAAGGAATCTCCGGCAATCAGAATCCGTTCCTGTTCATCCAGGAAGACCACTTCTCCCTTACTGTGTCCGAAGCATTCATAACAGGTAATGATACGACCTCCGCCCAGATCAAACCGCATACCGTCTTCCAGGTCATGGATCACGATTTCCTTCTCCGGTGAAGGCAGTACTTCATTCAGGTCATACGGTTCCAGTTTGAACATCTTGTATACACCGTCGAAGCAGCCTTTCTGACGCTTGGCAATCTTGGCGGCACTGTTCTTTGCGCGTTCTACATCTTTTCTGGTCAGGCCGGGTCTGTCATTGGGATGGATCCATACTTCATCCCACTGGTAGACATTCCCGATATGATCCGCGTGATTATGCGTCAGGACAACCGTAACCGGTTTGTCTGTAAGCATCTCCACACAACTGCGCAGATCTCCCACTCCCTGACCGGTATCGATCAGCAGAGCTTTTTCCGGTCCTTCAATCAGGAAACAACTGGAGATCTCAAATTCATCGATCTCCCAGAATCCCTTACGGATCTGTACTACAGGAAATAAATTTGTCGGCATACTACTCTCCTTCTATTCCATGATTTCTTCAAACATTTCGGTTTCTGTCTGAATAATTGGTTCTTCACAGGCACCGGGTCTGGTTGTGCCGAAGGCCTGGAATACTTTCTCATTACGTTCCGCAGCTGTCTTGTCCAGGATATAGCCGGCTCTGCCGC
The DNA here is from genome assembly GCA_017512555.1 of Solobacterium sp. Taxonomy (GTDB): domain Bacteria; phylum Bacillota_I; class Bacilli_A; order Erysipelotrichales; family Erysipelotrichaceae; genus Bulleidia. The sequence goes on from JAFWFE010000064.1 coordinate 2,390, forward strand.
GGATTCCGGTATGTGTCATGACGAACGTCTTCTTGAACGGTGATGCGGCTTTCATATCTCTGCCGATCTCCGCGTATAGTTCCGCGTTGGCACGTACAATGGCGATATCTCCCAGCAGGATCAGTTCCATATCCAGCGGACAGGGATTCTCAGGATCTTCAGCCATGGTATGTCCGGCAGGTACCGGAGGGATTTCTCCGTAAGGTACTTCATCATAGTTTCTGATCCCTCTTCCTCCCATACGGAAAGCTGTTCCGGAAGAACTGTTGGTATCCTCAGCGACTTTCTTCTGCCCAGGTAACATGGCGGTCTTTCTTGTATAGCGGATCGGCATACGTTCGGAATATCTGGTGATTGCGTCAATTCCCTTTACACAGTCTGCGCCGTGTGTACGTCCCATACTCTCCATCTGCATCCATCCGACACCATCCGGATAATCCACCGCGCTGGTCCATCCATCCGGATATTCATACTGCAGGCCATGACTCAGTAACGGATTGACATTTCCTGCGGCTCCGCTTGTCCACATGGCGACACATCCGTTGCCGTAGTGTTGTTCCACAAAGCGGGAAGCAATACCGTTGAAGTTGCCGGAGCTCTTCATGAGACCGTCAAAGTCTTTCATCAGATAGCAGCATGTCGCATGACATCCGTAGTTCATCAGTACTGCGATCACATGGTCCTCTTCATCCACAAACTTGATCAGAGCTAATGTCTTATCGCTGTATCCGCCGAGGTTTCTGGCTTCTACCCAGTATCCTCCCAGGGTCTGTAAATCACGGTTGGTATTCACAAAGCTCTGTGTTTCACCATAGCCGAATTTTGCCGGACGCATGGAGGATACTGCCTGTTTTGCGGCATCCAGGGCAGCCTGCGCTTCTACACGTTTTACTTCCGCCAGCCAGGTGAAATACTCTTCGTTTTCCGTATAACGCTTGAAGTTATTATGATCATGGTATCCGGTATGATTGTGTGTGGCAGTGAGGAATATACTGTCTTCCGGATATCCTGTTTCATCAGCAATCAGTGTTTTCAGGTCTTCAATGTGGGGTACTCCTCCCAGTTCGAAGGTTACAAACAAGATCTTGTCTTTTCCGTTGTCAATGGCGATTGCCCGGCAGTCCATATCATCATAGATTGCCGAGGTGCTGACCGGTTCCATACCCCAGTCACTTTTCGCCGGCTTGGGAAACGATAACATCTTCTCTGTAGGATTCAGACTTGCCTTACCGGCACCAACCAATAATGTCATACTTGTCACTCTCCTTTTGTGTTTTGTTAAAGTTGTAAAACTCCGAATTTATTATAGTTGTTATATGCAACTGTTGTCAACGAATAAAAGCATGAATCTCATGCTTTCTATTCATCGATTTGTGCTTCCAGAGGAATCTTGGTATCGTTGGGTTTCTCCAGGAAGAACGTATCCTTCTCAATACGGGAGATCACAAGATTCAGCGCTCCTGCCAGAATATATAACACTACGTTGATCAGTTCCGCAAAGTACATCTTATCGGTCACAAACGCTGTAAATACCGCGGCTGCCGTAGCCATCAGGATCAATGTACCTCCGGATGCCATACACCAGCGAATCACTTTCTTGTGAACATGAGATCCGTCATATCTCTTCATCAGTCTTGGCCTTGTGGCATAGTACAGTACATAAATCACAGAGAATACCATACATACAAGAGTTATACCGGTAATTAATCCGATTGGTTTCCAGGTATTGCTGGGAAGACGGCGCACAGCCCCAAACAGGAATAACACCAGAGAAAGAAGCTCCATCCCGATATATGCCAGCCGGCGTCTCTTCCACTCTTCATCCGTAATATCCTGCATCAGATAAAAATCTGTATAGATTCTCGTAACGGTATACCCCTTACCAAACTTCTTCGGAACTTTGACAATCGTATATCCTTCAAAGTATTTCTGGAAAGCAACTTGTTTTTTGGGAGTTTCCTTATCTTTCAAGGTATCTTCGTAGAGTTCATAATCTTGTTTAGGCTGTGTCATACTTACTTACCTCACAAAACAGGAGATGGCATTACCGCCGTCTCCTGCTCATTGTCCTGATACAATTCATCCCGGATACAGATGAAACGGTATCTATATTATCTCATATTACACAGAGATTCCTATCTCTGATTACGGAATAATATGTGGTTCGTCATCGGCCCACTTGCACGGGGGTTCGTTGACTTCGATGTGGTACGGTCCTTCACCATAGCACATCGTCGGATTAAACACATCCGGGTGTAATGCACGGCTGCGCATTTCAATGGTATATCCCTCACCCTTCAGGTATGCCCGGTGTGCCTCAAGAAGACCTTCTACCGTACGGATATCTTGAGACTTGAAGCTTAATCTTCCGGCATAGGTCTGATGGCCGGTAAAGATCCGGTCATACTTCGTACCATACATGCTCAGGAATTTCAGAAGATACAGACAATGTCTGTACGCGGAATGGAAGCGTGTACCATTGTTGAAGTTTACGCAGTCACCGGTAAAGGCGATCTTTTCTCCTTCATCCACAAAATACATATGTCCCGGAGAATGTCCCGGAAGATCGTAAGCAGTAACCAGTCTGCCTCCGCCGAGGTCAAATGTATCTCCCTCCTGGATATAACAGATCTCTGTATCCAGATCACCGCGGCAGATCACACTCTCGTCCGGTGTCCAGACTTCCCAGTTACCGATATGTGTATTGTTGTTCATGTAGAATTCATCCATATCGAAGTCTTTGCGTGTCAGCCAGTTGATGGTGTCCATACCGCCCTTGGTCGTCACCTTCCCCCAGTTTCTGGGAGGAGCTTCTTCGATTTCCTTGCGGTTGATATAGATCCGTTCAAACTGGTGCATCATTCCTATATGGTCCGGGTGTGCGTGCGTGATGACTACGTCATAGGGTTTGTCTGTCAAAGACTCAACAATCTCGCGGAAGTTGCAGTACCCCATTCCGGCGTCTACGACCAGTGAGCGTTCTGTACCCTCAAGTACGTACATGTTGTTACAGCCAAGTTCGTTGATCAGCCATGTTTTGCGGGCAATCTCATGGATCAAAGGCTTAGTCAATCCCATAGTATATTCTCCGTTCTAAGTTGCTTAGTACAACTATACAAATTATAACAAAGGATACTCTTTTGAGTATCCCTGTTTTTTACAGCATTTCCAGTACTTCGTCTACAGACGGCATGTCCATACCGTTTTCAGCATAGTGCGCATACGTCACGGTACCAGCTTCATCCAGGATGAATAACGCAGGCAACTGAAGTTCATCACCTTCATAATCACCATGGGTAAATCCGGCTTCCCTGATTGCTCCGAATTTCTTCTTCATTTCTTCCGGATCTGCATTGCCCATCATACTCTGCATATCTTTTGCGGGCAGTATCTCCAGTTCCTTGTAGATCTTCATCTCTGTATCAGCGACGATATCAAACTTCAGCTCAATATTTCTTTCACCGAGATAGTCCTGGATATGTTTCGGGTCTGACTGCATGACCATCAGGACCTTGGCATTCTTTGCGAGGAATTCATCATACCGGTTATTGATCAGATACGCGGTATAGCTGCAGGTCGGGCAGCCGATATAACGGAGTACCCAGACAACCGTCTTTCCTCCGAGGTAATCAGATAAATGCTTATCCGGTGCATAACCTGTGTCAAACGCAAAATCCGGCATTTTTTCGCCAACATTAATTCTTGTCATAGTTTTATCATCCTTTCTTTTTTACGTATGTATTATAGCATTGTTCACAGATCCGGATTACACTCAGCCGTAACAAAGCGTGCATGAAAAAAGACAGTTCGTCATGAACTGTCTTCTTACTGATCTTAGAGATCTTCGTTAACTTCGTGTACTCTGCAGCATGCGACGAAGTGGTTCGGGGTGACCTCTTCAAGAACCTGTGGTTCCAGACACTTCTCTTCGGCATACATACAACGTGAAGCAAAACGGCATCCCGGAGGCGGATCGATCGGTGAGGTCAATTCACCCTTCAGGACGATACGGTTCATCTTGTGATGGATATCTGTGGAAGGAATTGCGGATAACAATGCCTTTGTGTACGGATGATAGTGGTGGATAAACAGTTCCTTGGAAGGACTGGTTTCTACCAGCTGTCCCAGATACATAACAGAGATATCATCAGAGATATGACGGACAACAGACATATCATGTGTAATGAACATGTAGGTCAGGTTTTTCTGATCCTGCAGATCCATCAGGAGGTTCAGAACCTGTGCCTGAATGGAAACGTCCAGCGCGGATACCGGTTCATCACAGACGATGAATTCCGGATCCAGAGCCAGCGCACGCGCGATAACGACACGCTGACGACGGCCGCCGTCCATTTCGTGCGGATATGAGTTACGGAAACGCATATCTACACCGACCATCTTCATCAGTTCAACTGTACGGTCATCAATTTCACTCTTGGAGTATTTCTTTTCATTGACCAGAGGTTCAGAGATGGACTGCTGAACAGTATATCTCGGGTTCAGGGAAGAATACGGGTCCTGGAAGATGAACTGTGCACGGCTGTGATACTTGTGCAGAGCAGCTCCCTTTAAACCGGTAACATCTTCACCGTCAAAGTAGATCTTTCCGGAGGTAGCCGGATGCATATTGATGAGGCAGCGTCCCAGGGTGGATTTACCACAGCCGGACTCACCGACAACACCCATGGTTGTACCCTTGGCAATACTCATGTTTACACCGTCTACGGCATGTACTGTTCCACGCGGAGATTTGAAGTATTTCTTCAGATCTTTCATTTCAACCAGGCCTCTGGTTTCCACTTTATTCTCGACTTGTGTCATAACTTATTTAACCTCCTGTGGATGAAGACATTTAATCTGGTGTCCCGGACGGATCTCCGTTACAGGGATATCACCATGTCTGCATTCTTCAGTAACATACGGACAACGAGGGCTGAAGTAGCATCCTTCCGGCAGATGTGTAGGATCCGGCGGTAATCCGGCAATCGGATGCAGTCTGTCATCATTCTCATCTTCTTTCATGGAAGGAAGAGCACCGAACAGACCGTTGGTATACGGATGCATCGGATAGTCAAAGATTTCTTCCAGAGAACCATGTTCAATGATCTGACCGGCATAGATAACCGCAACTTCATCGCACATTTCTGCAACAACACCCAGGTCATGAGTAATCAGGATCGTTGTTGTATCATTCTTTTCATTCAGTTCTTTCATCAGTTCAAGAACCTGTGCCTGAATGGTAACGTCAAGAGCTGTAGTCGGTTCATCCGCAAGCAGGAGGCTCGGTTCACAAGCCAGCGCAATAGCGATAACGACACGCTGTTTCATACCACCGGAGAACTGGTGCGGATATTCCACGTAACGTTCTGCCGGTATACCAACAGTCTCAAGCATCTCAATCGCACGCTGTTTTGCGGCAGCCTTGTCACCGCCGTTATGCAGCTCAACAACTTCCGCGATCTGCTCACCGACAGTGATGACCGGGTTTAACGCTGTCATCGAGTCCTGGAAGATCATGGTGATCTTGTTACCACGGATATCCAGCATGTCTTTTTCACTTAATTCGAATATATTTCTTCCTTCGAAGTAGATTTTGCCGCCCATAACCTTGGCCGGAGGATTCGGAAGAATACCGAGGATCGCACGGGCAATTGTGGTTTTACCGGCACCGGTTTCACCAACAAGACCCAGTGTTTTACCTCTGGTCATTTCAAAGGATACACCATTGACCGCAAAGACATCCTGTTCAGTCGTAATATAGTGTACATTCAAGTCTTCAACTTTTAAGAATTTATCTTCACTCATTATGCCCACCTCATTACTTCTTCAACTTAGGATCCATCGCATCACGGAGACCATCACCCATCAGGTTGAAGGAAAGAACGGTAATCATGATGCATACACCCGGGAAAATACACATCCACGGATATTTCGCAAGGTATGCACGCGCGTCAGCAAGCATAGCGCCCCATTCCGGTGTCGGAGGCTGAACGCCCAGACCCAGATAAGACAGACCGGCAGCACCCATGATGTGCCAGCCAACACCCATTGCCATACCAACCAGAGTCGGAGAAATCGCGTTCGGCAACAGATGCTTGATGATGACTTTCGTTGTGGAGCAGTTGGTAACTTCCGCTGCTTCAATGAACTCCTGAGAACGGATCTTCAGGATCTGTGCACGGATCATACGGGCTGTACCGGAGATACCGCCGATAGACAGTGCCCAGATGGTATTGAAGAAACCAGGACCGACAGCACAGGCAACCGCGATATTCAGCACCATACCAGGAATAGATTCAAAGACGTCCGTAATACGCATCATGATATCATCGGTCTTACCGCCGAAGTAACCGGCGATGGAACCGAATACCAGACCAATCGCAGTACCGATCAACGTAGCCAGAATACCCAGAGTCAGGGAATATCTCGCACCGTACATACAACGGGACAGGATATCACGGCCGATCTGGTCTGTACCAAACCAGTGCGCGGAACTCGGCGGCTGGTTCGCGTTCAGGACATCGATCTTAGCATAGTTATAGGGAATGATCCACGGAGATAACAGAGCAATCAGGATCAGGATCGTCAGAAGTGTCAGACCAACCATTGCGGACGGTCTCTGACGCAGTCTCTTGAAGACCTCAACAAACTGATTCTGTTTCTTGACAACGACATCGTCCGTATTCACTAAATTATTCTTCATTTCTGTCATTATGCTGCAGCTCCTTTCGGCTTAGCCTGTTTGGTCTGGTCCTTGGCAGCACGTGAAGCGAACTGTGCTTTAATACGAGGATCAACAAACGCCATGACGATATCTGTCAATAACATGACAAACGTAAATACGATGGAAAGCAGTAATACACTTCCCTGAACGGCCGGATAGTCACGGTTGTTAACAGACTTAACCATGTAGTAACCAACACCAGGAATAGAGAAGATCGTTTCTGTCAGCATACCACCACCAAGCATACGGGCAAATGTGGAACCCATGATGGTGATGATCGGAATCAGTGCATTCGGCAAAGCATGTTTATAGATGACATCTCTCTCCGGCATACCTTTAGCACGAGCCATGACGATATAGTCGGAATAGAGGACATCCAGCATACTGGAACGTGTCTGTTTAGCCAGGTTGGCAAGACCACCGAAAGCACCGGACAATACCGGTAATACCCAGTATTTCAGGCCGCCCATACCATAGGCAGGGAGCCATCCCAGCTTAACGGAGAATGCCAGAACGAGCATCAGCGCCAGCCAGAAACCAGGCATCGAGACACCAATCAGGGAGATTGTCAGCGGCAGCCAGTCACGCCATGTACCGGCATGTGTCGCAGCCTGGATTCCCAGAGGAATACCAATGAAGACCGAGACAATAACACTGAAGAAACCAAGTGTCAGTGTATGCGGAATACGTCCTGCAAGCTCTGTTGTGATCGAGACACCACTCAGATAAGATGTACCCAGGTCAAATCTGGTATACACCTGTGCCAAATACCGCAACAGACGTACGATGTACGGGTCATTCAGACCCATCGTTTCACGCAATGCCTCATACTCCCATGGTTCTGCCTGTGAGCCGAGAATCGCGACCGCAGGATCACCGGGGATAATGTACATCAGCGTGAAGATGACGATGGTAACACCCAGCAATACCGGGATCATCATCAATAATCTTCTAAATACATACCTTAACATAAGTCACCCCTTATGATTACAGACTGCAGACTCACATAGAGATCTGCACCCCTTCATCCAATATTGAATTTAGTAGTAGCGAGCCGTCCTGGCGGAAAATATCCGCACAGAAGAAGATACCATTACCGTAAAATAAAACGAAACGGCAATGATAGTCCTATTCAAATTTTAGTCTACGGGAAATAATATATCAACTTTTTTGTAAGCGCTATCGTGTAACAAATAATGGATATTTTTACGTTTTTTCTACCCTTGCCGGTATATTTGTCAAACTACTCAGGTTTTTTATCACAGGCACTTAAAACGTTGCCTGTAACAACTTTTTTGTCAATTCTCTTGGCTTATTCTGTACTAAAATGCCGATAATCAGTGTCTTTCCTTATCCATTTCCAGAAAGTTCGGAGTAATATACTCTTCCCCTTTTCCGTCCTTGATCCGGGTACCGAAGAAAGCAAATGTGCGGTTGTTATAACCTCTTTCATCCGGAATATAACCGATGGATTCCGCGGAGAGAGACAGGATCATCGCCTTGTCGTAATTCATCGCTTCCTTCAGACGAAGACCGATTTCCGCAACCAGTTCACCGTTGATACTCATGATGGCAACATCATCCAGCGTCATCAGTTTCAGCTGCATTTCTATTTCCCCGTCATCTTCTACCTTGAATTCATCCGTAGGCTTGATTCCGCGTCCCACACGCTTCATTGCCGGTACTGCGACAGTACGGTCGACAGCCTTGATCTCCGCTTCGTCCTTCATATCTTCTGCTTTTACCGCGTTGATCAGTTTTACGGCTTCTATTCCCTGTGTCTGTCCGAGATGTTCGCACAGACCCCAGGCATCATAACCGGTAGAGAAGATTCCGTCAGGGATACCCTTCTCGTTGTATTTCTGGTAGATACAGAAGAAAATCGGGTTCTGGTTTCCTCCGGCTGCGATGGACCATGCGGCTATCGCACCGTCTTCCTTGTAGTAACCTTCCACGAAGTCACTGACAAATCCCGGAACATCACCGGCAATCATCATCGTGGATTCTTCTTTGTCTTTCTTCAGATAACAGGCAGTCCCATGCATACCGTAGTTCATCAGTACGGCGATGACTTTTCCTTCGAGATCCGTAAACTTCAGGATTGCGAGGGTCTTATCACTAGGTCCTTCAAAATCTCTTCCCTGGAACCATACACCGTCGATTCCTTCCTGGTCACGACATACGTTGATATAGCTCTTACCCTTGGTAAAGGCCCATTTCGCTTCACGTTTGTTGGCCATGGCCTCATTGATGGACGCGATTGCCTGTTCGTAGATGTATTCGTCGTAGGCGTCTGTCTTCTCTGTTGCGGGCATTCCGGGCATCATCATACTGGTGGAGAAAGCACACTCATGCGTATGCGTAGCACCAAAATCGATGTATTCCGGTTCGATACCGTATTTCTCTTTTACGGTCTTGCGGATCCGTTTTGTGCTGACTGCGCTGGCCAGCTCAAAGGTGGTAAATACCGCAGTCTTCCCCAGGCTTTCCACCACGATCGTACGCACAAATACATCTCTGTAGATCTTGCCGTATTCATCGTGGAAACCCATTGGTAAAAATTGTGTCGGGGCAATAGACTTCTTGGAAGCTCCTACTTTCATATGATCTTGTACTCCTTTTCTTTTTTTTCACTATATCACGGGGTAAGATGAATATTTCTTGGCGGATATGTCATATTTCTTCCCTTCTTTATGCGTTCTGCTATGGCAAAACTTAGCATATTTCCCTTATAATAAAGATAGACAACTAAAGAGAGGACTGGATAATGACACATTATGTGATTATTGGTTTTGGATGTGCCGGCTACTATGCCGCGAAAACGATCCGAAATAACGATCCGAATGGCTTGATCAGTGTCTACAGTGAGCATTCCTATGCACCATATAATCCCATGCTTACGACTTACTATGTCTCCGGGAAGATTCCCTTTGAGGGTTTATTCCCTTTTGGTTCTCTGGAGGATATTACCAAAGAACTGAATCTGGATATGCATGCGGAGTGTACGGTGGATAAGATCCTGGCAGACGAGAAGGAAATTGTGCTGAAAACAGGAGAACACGTTTCCTACGACAAGCTTCTGATCGCGACCGGAGCGTCTGCGTTTGCACCGAGATTTGAAGGTCTTGATCCCCAGGATGCCTTCTACATGCGTACGATTGATGATGCCATCAAGCTGCGTGAAGCACTGGAACAGCGTACATACAAGAATGCTCTGGTCGTAGGTGCTTCCATGGTCGGCATCAAGGTCGTGGAATTACTGAACAACCGTGGTATTCATACCGTATTTGCGGATATGGCAACACGGATCTTCCCGCTTGCGGCATACCCGGAAATCAGTACGGAGATTGAAGAGAGAATCTCCAAGAAGGGTATCCAGCTGGCTTTGGGAAGCGCGTTACAGAAAGCGGAAAAGACAGAGGATGGCTATCATTGCTACATGTCGGATGGTTCTGCCATCGATGTAGACCTGATCGTTCTCTGTATCGGTACCAGAGCGAACACCAAGGTCGCAAACCCGGAAGAGATCAAGATCAACCGCGCGTTTGTGGTAGACCACGGTATGGCCACCTCCCACCCGGATATCTTTGCGGCAGGTGACTGCTGCGAAGGTACGGAACTGCAGAGCCAGAATACGATGATCATCGGTCTGTGGGCCAACGCGGCGCATCAGGGAACGACAGCAGGTGCGAATATGACCGGTAAACCGGCAGAATTTGACGGCAATTTCCTGCATAACATCACCCACTTCATGGATATGGACTTCATCGGTTTCGGTGATAATCGTCTGACCGGAGAAGTACTGACCTCCGGGAATATTCATGACGGCTTATACGTACAGGCAGTAATCAAGGATCATCAGCTGGTTGGTGTAAATATCCTGGATAATTACAGGATCAGCGTTGCGATCAAGAATTTCCTCTATCAGGTTATGGAAAAACATACGGCAGAGATCTCTCCGATGCAGAAAGGTATTCTGATCAAGGAAGGATTAAAACCGTCATTTATCGAAAAACTGGAGGGTAACTTCAATGTCTGAAATTAACTATACACACGGGAAAATACCGGGAGAAGAAAGCGGTATAGAGTTAAAACATTCACTCTGTGATATCTGTTCTCCGGGAATGCATTGTGGTCTGGATGTCCTGGTCAAGGATGGGAAGATCGTCAAGATTGAAGGTACGGAAGGTTTCCCGATCAACAACGGTAAATTGTGTACCAAAGGCGCAAGTAATCGTCAGTATGTCTACCGTGAAGACCGCATCAAGACACCGTTAAAACGTGTCGGGGAACGCGGGGAAGGCAAGTTTGAGCCAATCTCCTGGGATGAGGCGTTAAAGACGATCAGTGAGAACTTGCTCAAGGTAAAGAAGGAGTATGGCGCGGATAAGGTCGCGTTCTACTCCGGTTACAGTAAGTATTACCGGTTTATGTTACGGCGTCTGGCCAGTGTCTTCGGTACCCAGAATTACGGTACGGAATCCAGCAGCTGTATGACATCCGGGCTGATGGCGTGGCTGGTGGCTTCCGGTTCAGCGATGAGTATGAACATGCCTAACTCTGAATTGATCATCGGCTGGGGAGCTAATGGTTATCATTCCCGTTATCCGATGGTCCGGAATATGCAGAAGAACATGGAACACGGGATGAAGGTCATCACCGTGGATCCTCGTATTACGCCGGCATCACAGAGACTGGCTGACTTACATCTGCGTCCGCATCTTGGTACGGATGGTGCCTTGGCTCTGGCAATTGCCCACGTGCTGATTGAAAATGACTGGGTAGACAAGGAATATATCGATAAGTATGTCCATGGCTTCAAGGAGTACGCGGAATACGTCAAGCAGTTTACGCCGGAGAAAGGTCAGGAACTGACCGGAGTTCCGGCTGAAGATATCGTTAAAGCCGCAGAACTCATTCATTCCTGCAAGGGCATCTGTATTCCGGAAAGCAGTACGCTTGGTCATCACCGCAATGGTATGCAGAATTACCGTGCCTTGATGTCTCTTCTGATCATTACCGGGAATGTGGATGTCAAGGGCGGTCAGTTACCGGTCATCCATAGTTTCATGGAAAGAGCCTGCGGGTTTGAGACTTACGAAGAAGAATTCATGGAGGAACGGTATCCGGAAGATGCACCGAAAGCGATCGGGGCTGACCGTTTCCCGCTCTGGTACTATCTGCGTAAGGATATGCAGGCAAATGCCCTGGCAGACAACGTGCTGAACGAGGATGAGAACTCTGTACGCGCGTTAGTCGGCTTCGGTATGAACTATCGTATGTTTACTTCTGATCATCGTTATCTGGAGATGTTCAAGAAACTGGATTTCTTTGCGGATGTGGACCTGTTCCTCACCGATACTGCCAAGTACGCGGACATCGTACTTCCGGCTTGTACATCTCTGGAAAGAGAAACATTCATGCCTTATAACGGCGGTAAAGTCTGGTACACAAAGAAAGCGATCGAACCGTTAGGTGAAGCGAAATCTGATCCGGAGATTATCTCTTTGTTAGCACAGTACATGGATCTGGATGATGATCTGTTAAAAGCAGGTTATAAAGAGTGTGTACGTCATTGTCTGCGTGATCTGCCGGTTTCTATTGAAGAGATGCAGGCATCCGAAGAACCTTTACAGTTACCGTTTATCAAGCCGTATGTCTTCGGCAGCTCTCTGGAGAAAGGATTACACACCCCTACCGGCAAGCTTGAACTATACTCAGAGATCATTGCGGCGCATCCGGAGTGGGGGCTGGATCCTCTGCCGACTTATGTACCTCCGTACAACCCAGATTCCGAGAAATATCCGTTCCGTCTGTGTGCCGGCGCGCGTATTCCGAATGCCCTGCACAGCCGTCTCCACGATGTACCGTGGGAGAGAAGCTTACTTCCGGAACCTTCCGTAGAGATGAGTCTGGAAGACGCGGACAGATTGGGTATAGAACTCGGGGATGATGTAGAGATCGTCACCGATGTCGGCGCGTTGAGTTTCAAGGCAATTCCTACCGCTACTGTCATGGAGGGAGATGTCTTCATCTATCACGGATACAGAGAGAAAGATATCAACAGTATCCTGAACGGACAGAATCTTGATCCGTATTCCGGATTCCCGGCTTATCGAAGTGCATACTGCAATATCAGGAGGATATCATGACATTAAAACTGGAACTTGATCTTTCGAAGTGCTGTGCCTGCGGTGCCTGCGCAATCGCTTGTATGGATCAGAACGATATCGATTTATCCACCGGTGTACGTCCGTTCCGTACGGTATTCCGCCAGGAGGACCGTAAGCGCGGAATCATAGATTATTACTCAATAGCCTGCATGCACTGTGATAACGCACCATGTATCACTGCCTGCCCTTCCGGCTGTCTGTACAAGGATGAAGAGACCGGATTGACACTGTATGACAATACGATGTGTATCGGCTGTCACAGTTGTGCCATGGCTTGTCCGTTCGGTGCTCCGACATTCGGTCCGGACAACAAGATGCGTAAGTGTGACGGATGTATCGACCGTATCCGTGCAGGGTTACTGCCGGCTTGTGTCAAGGGCTGTACGTTTGATGCCTTGAAACTGGTCAAGGCGGATGAGAACCCGGTGCCGGAGGAATACTCCCTCGTGGCACGCTGCGCAGTATTGTCTGACGCGCAGAAGTAAATCACAACTGAATCTAGTATTTCGAACCTGTACGCCTAAAGGCAACCATGGTTTACAGGTCTAAGCGAAAGCTTACAGGGTATGCGGGGAAACCTTCGTGCCTTCCGTGTTTGAAAAGAAATACCTCTGTAACGTTCCTGTAGTCAGGGTATTCTTTTCTGTATACTCTGACTATTTTTTATGAAACATATCACGTTAAAACAACTGATTCTATGCGGTAATCTGGCGGTGCTTGGGATGTTGGCGAAGCCTCTCTTTTCACCGATGTTTAACCTGCTTACGGATTTCATTCATATTCCCGGAGGCAGTGTTACGGCAGGAATCAGTATCCTGTTCCTGGTGTTTGGGTCCATATTGATCCATAGACCCGGAACAGCAACCCTGATGGGATTCCTCCAGGCTGTGATTTCGCTTTCTTCAGGGATCTCTGCGACAGCCGGGGCGCTGGTACTCATCACCTATACCCTGCCCGGTGTCATGATCGATCTGGTGATCTGTTCTCGTCTCCCTGTTTCAATGAAAACAAAAGCAGAACTGGCAGGTGCTCTGGGCGTACTTGCCGGTGCCGCATCCACGAATCTTCTGTATTTCCACTTATCCCTGATTCCTTTTCTGCTTTTCTATATCTTCGGGATTCTTTCCGGAGCTTTGGGAGGTTATCTGGCCTGGGTGATCTACTGTAGACTACCGGAACAATATAAGAAAGGATTTTCTGCCTATGACAAAGAAAACTAAACTCATTATTGCCGCCTTGGCAGCACTTCTCGTTGTTGTACTGATTGCTGTCAACCGTAACATGACAAAAAAAGATGACGAACGTGCGCAGAAACAGCAACTTACCGTTCTCCGCGGAACGAAAGAAACGATCTACGAATACGATGAGACAATTCCTGAATACCAGACTTTTGAAACACAGATGAAACGCAAAAACGGCGACAAGTTTGACAAAGAGTATTCCGGGATAGAATTACGTTTACTGCTTGCGGATATGGATATCCCCGTGAACAACGATACAGAAGTCACGGTGATCTGTTCCGACCAGTATGAGATCGTACTGACCGGGGAAGAAATACTGACCGAGGGGAATATCTATCTTGTCACAAGAGAGAGCGGTGAACCTCTGGATGAAGAAAGCGGTCCGTTTATGCTGGTGGTAAACAATGATGAATTCTCTACACGCTGGGCAAAGAATGTGGTAAAGGTCAAGATCAGTGAATAATACGCTGTATTACACCAAAGATACTGTCACGAAGGTATACCGGGACCGGATCTGTTTTGATCATGAGAAGAGAATCTATGATCTTCTGAACCACACCGGACTGATCCCGGATCTTTTGCGTGAAGAAACACAGACACTTGTCCTGGAGAGAATTCAGGGGATGACCTTCGGGGAAACTGCGGATACCTGTGCAGATTTTTCCCGGGAAGTATACCGGATCTGTCAGTGGTATTCTGCCCTGCTGGATACCGTAAATGAATTGTCTGGGGAATGGATCGTATTGGATGATCTGAACCCGGGGAATATCCTGATGACTCCTGAACGTGTATGCGGCATTGATTTTGAGGAATATCACACCGGGAATTGTACGGAAGCCTGTGCCGTATTATGCGCGATGCTGGCGTGTATGCGCATCCCGGAGAAAGAAACGTATGTGAGACAGGTGGTTGTCTTCTTTGTGAAGCAATATTCTTTATCCATGGAGGATCTCATGGAGGAACTCCGTATACAGATACAGAAGATCACGGAGCGTCGTAATGCGATGAAGCTCATCCGGAACAGTACGGCAGTGATCCTTGCGGGCGGACAGTCACGCAGGATGAACTCCATGCCCAAAGGTCTTCTGAAACTGGGAGAGTATACCTTCATGGATCATCTGTTACATACTTTGCAGGTCTTTGACGATGTGCGGATCAGCGCCAACGACGATACGTATGCGGAATACACATATCCCGTCATTCGTGATCATATACCGGGTCTTGGGCCTGTGGGAGCACTGTCTTCCATCCTGGCAGAAACAGATAAAGACTATGTCTTCGTGGTCCCCTGCGATACACCGTTACTTCAGCGGGATACGGTAAACCGGTGCTTTCTGGCGATGGATGAAGATACCGATGCGGTGATTCTGAAAACAGCAGAAAAGACATATCCTACAATCGGAATCTACCGCACATCTGCCCTGCCGGTAATTGACGCGCAGATCCAGGCCGGGAATTACCGGATGATGAATGTATTACAGTCTCTTCGTACAAGGTATCTCCTTGTACAGAATGCGCAGGAACTGCAGAATGTGAACACTCTGGAAGATTATCTGGAGATACAGAAACAGTAAGACAGGATCAAGACCGATCCTGTTTTTATTCTCTGTAAATTTTTGCACAAGGTAATTGACAAGCAGAATTTTCCGGATATATACTGAAAAAGTATTTTATGTGTACGGCCGTACATTAATCATTCACGTATTGGTATAGAACGTGAAGGTGCTTTGAAAGCCCTTCGTAACGATAACATCTGCGGATGTTGTTTTTTTGTTTTAGTGGAGGTTTGTATGTGCAAGTACATCTTTGTGACAGGCGGTGTAGTATCCGGATTAGGAAAAGGGATCACCGCAGCTTCCCTCGGCAGATTATTGAAAGCCAGAGGTCTCAAAGTCGCTTCCCAGAAGTTGGATCCATACATCAATATTGATCCGGGCACAATGTCTCCTTACCAGCATGGAGAGGTCTATGTTACCGAAGATGGTGCGGAGACAGACCTGGATCTGGGACACTACGAGAGATTTATTGATGAGGATCTGAATAAGTATTCCAACCTGACGACAGGAAGAGTTTACTGGAATGTCTTAAACAAAGAACGTCACGGGGAATACCTAGGGAAGACCGTACAGGTTATTCCTCATATCACCAATGAAATCAAAGAGTTTATCTATGCGGCAGTAAAGCATAATGACCCGGATGTGCTGATCTGCGAAGTCGGCGGTACGGTCGGTGATATCGAGAGTCAGCCCTTTCTGGAAGCGATACGCCAGATCGGCCTGGAAGCCGGCAGAAAGAACGCTCTGTACATTCATGTGACTTTGATTCCGTGGCTGGAGTGCAGTAAAGAACACAAGAGTAAGCCTACCCAGCATTCCGTAAAGACTCTGCAGGGTCTGGGAATCAACCCGGATATTCTAGTGTTACGTTGTAACAGGCCATTGGAAGAAGATATCTTTGAGAAGTTATCTCTCTTCTGTAATATCAAGAAAGACTGTATCATTGAAAACCGCACAATTCCGGTTCTTTACGAAGCTCCTTTAATGCTGGAAAAGTATCACTTCGGAGATGTTGTGTGCAGAGAACTTGGTCTCTCCGGTACACCGCCGGATCTGCAGGAATGGAAAGATCTGGTACGCAAGATCAAGCATCTTCATCAGACCGTAACGATCGGTCTGGTCGGCAAGTATGTCAAACTTCATGACGCTTACCTGTCTGTGGCAGAAGCTTTGGCACATGCCGGATATCACAGTGATGCCAAGGTCAAGATCAAATGGATCGACAGTGAGACGATTACCGATACCACGGTGGAGAAGAAACTGAAAGATTGCGATGGAATTATCGTACCCGGAGGTTTCGGCAGCCGCGGTATTGAGGGAATGATCACCACGGCGAAGTACTGCCGTGAAAAGAATATCCCCTATTTGGGCATATGTCTGGGTATGCAGGTAGCGGTCATCGAATACGCAAGAGATGTCTGTGGTATGACCGGGGCGAATTCACGTGAGTTTGACCCGGAATCTCCGTACAAGGTTATCGATTTCCTTCCGGATCAGAATGACCGTACGGATAAAGGCGGTACATTACGGCTGGGGCATTATGACTGTGTACTGAAAGAAGGAACGCAGATCCTGGCCCAATACCAGCGTACAGAGATCAGTGAGAGACACCGGCACCGTTATGAATTCAACAACGAATTCCGGCAGCGACTCCAGGATAATGGCCTGATCATCAGCGGTACATCTCCGGACCGGTACATCGTAGAGACAATTGAAACAGAGAATGACTACTTTATCGGTGTACAGTTCCATCCGGAATTCAAATCAAGACCGAATAAACCACATCCATTGTTTACGGGATTAATA
>JAFWFE010000065.1 GCA_017512555.1 Solobacterium sp.
TTATACAGTCAAGTATGGAAAGAATAATGTCGTAGGAGACGGCAAGGGAACTGTTACAGTTAACTTCAAGGGTAACTATAAAGGCAATCCTGCAGTAACAAAGACATTCAGTATCCTGCCAAAGCACTTCACAGAGACAACGATCACAGCTAAAGATCTGATATACAATGCTAAAGCTGGCAAGTACAGAAGTACACCTGTGATCAAAGATACAGATGGAAAGAAACTGACTGCCGGCACAGATTATGACAAAGCCTATGTCTATGAAGAAGTAGATGAAGAAGGTGATGTGATCAGACTCTTGGGTGCTAAGGATGTAGTACAGGCAAATTCTTTTGTGAGAGTCACTGTCACAGGTAAAGGGAAATATACCAATGAGAGTATCAGTGCTACATACCGTATCCTTCCTTCAGGCATGGACATCTCAAAGATGACCTTCAAGATTGCTAACAAGGAATATACGGGAAGACCGGTAACGATCACTGCAGAGGATATCACCAGTATCAAACTTGGCAAGAAATTACAGGATCTGCAGTTTGATACAGATTACATCATCACCGGGTATACGAACAACGTGAAGAAGGGGACAGCCACTGTAACGATTAAGGGCATCGGTAATTATGGCGGCACAAAGACGGTCAAGTTCAAGATCGGACAGAGAAGTGTCATTAGTCATTGGCAGGGTATCTTCCAATATTTCAATCAGATGTTTGGCGGGAATTGATGCAACAATAGTACACACAGAAAATATTGGTGTGATTACCCGGTGCAGGTAATAATCAAAACGAGAGAAGATCGGTTCTGAAAAGTACCGATCTTTTTTTGCCGAAGACTCCCGGATCGTCAGGAGAATTCAACGGTTAAGTTTCTGCCTGGATTCTTATAATTCCGGAAAAAAGGTATAATATGTCAGTACAAAACAGGAGAATATGCTTATGAATACAGCACAACTTCACCCGCTGATTGAACAAGATAAAGAAGAACTGTACGAGCTGGGGCGGAAACTGTTCGCTCTTCCGGAACTCGGATATAAGGAATACAAAACCAGGGATACGATCTTGGCCTGGCTGCAGGCACACGGCTTCGACCGGGTAGAGCGGTACGGGGAGACAGGCATGATTGTGACCATCGGGGAGGGGAAACCGTCGATTGGTTTGATTGCCGAATTGGATGCGATTCCTACCCCGGGACATCCTCAGGCAGATCCGGTAACGACGGCAGCTCACAGCTGCGGTCACAGTACTCAGTGCGCCATCATGCTGGAAAGCCTGAAGGTGCTGAGAGAGGAAATGAAGACCCGCAAGGGGACAGTGAAGCTGTACTTTACACCGGCTGAGGAATTCACAGATATCGCGTTTAGGCGGGAGTATATCCGCAGCGGGAAGGCAAAATACTTCTCCGGAAAGATCAACATGCTCATGGACGGGGTCTTTAATGATTCAGATGTTCTGATCCATCTCCATGCCATGGGTCGCTATGAGGGGCACAGATTCTCGGTAGGCAGCACCCTGGCCGGCTTCACATACAAGGAGATCACGTTCTGCGGCACGGCGAGTCATGCGGCGGTTAACCCGGACAAGGGAAACAACGCACTGAACATGTTCGCCTTGTTCCAGGCAGCTGTAGGCATGCTCAGAGAAACATTCGTGGACGAGGATAAGAACCGGATCCATGGCATCGTTGTCAAAGGAGGCAGTACGGTCAATTCCATCCCGGATGAGGTGGTGTATGAATGTTATGTACGCTCCTTCCGTCCGGAAAACCTGATCATGTTGTCAGAGAAGGTGGATAATGCTGCCCGGCACTGTGCGGCTGCATTAGGCGGGACAGTAAAAATCAGCGAACTGCCGGGTGATCTGCCGTTCTACCAGGACGAAGCACTGAACCGTGTGATTTATCGGAATATGCTGAAGCATACAACGCCGGACCAGATTCTGACGGATGAACGCAGCGTGGCAGCCGGTGACATTGGTGATGTAGGTTGTTTCTTCCCGGCGGTGCAGTTTGGTTATACCGGTTTTGAAGGATACTGTCATGGTCGGACCATGTGCGTTATAGATGAGTGGGAAGTGTATGCCGTGCCCGCTGATATTATTGTGGCATCCGTTACAGATTTGTTAGATCATCCGGAAGAAGTGACAACTATCCGGGAGAACTTCCGCCCGGCTATGACCATGGAAGAATACCGGAAGCACCTGGAGGCAGGGGACAGAAGTAATTAACTAAAAACCAAGTGGCGTATTTTTTGAACCATCTATTACGTATCCTTGTCTCAGGAATACAGACATGATCGCCAGGGAATACGTAGATACCGTCATACACTTTGATAAAGAAGGTAATGCTCTTCCTGTTTTCATCTACCTAAATGGGAAGAGGTACAAGTGCAGGAAATTCGGTCCGATCACCAGAGAACCTAAGGTAGGTAAAGGTGTATGGAAGTATATCGTGACCACACCGCTGGGGTTGATCAGCCTGTACCGGGAAAAAGACCGGTGGTTTATCGATAAACAGTTCAAGATCTGTACACTTGGTCCGGATGCACATGATATCTAAGATAGTAAAAAGACCTGCTCATCTCCCAGATGAATCCAGGTCTCTTTTTGTATTATCTTGCTGGAGGAAGACTATTCTGTAACAGGTTCTTCCTGTAATGTTCCGTAGATAGGAGAACTAAACTCCGGATTCGTATTTCTCTTCCGGATGTAGAAGATCATGTTGATCCAGAAGACCGCGCTGGCAGCTGCCGCTGCTAAGGAGAACACACCGAACACTTCGGGAGCCGCATCAGAGAGTCCGAAGTTATATAATCCATGGATAAGAATAGTGACACCCATAGACAGGAACATGTATTTCTTATCACCGGTCTTCGCATACTTGCCGATGTACCAGCCTTCAATAAGACCGAAGGAAATATGCATCATACTGATGCCTCTGACAAGCATCTGTCCCGGGCTGGAGGTGAGAATATACACAATACCTTCACTGATTTCAAATCCTATACTGGCAATCGCAATGAAACTGATCATGTCTAACCAGGATACCGTGTCATGGTTCTGTTTGATCATCTTATTCCCGGTCCAGACCTTTACCAGTTCTTCCACGAACGCATTGATGATAAAGCAACGAATCAGTGTGTTAACGATTGGACCGGCGGTATCTTTGATTCCAGTCAGACTGAGAATCAGCGAGATCACGAGATCCAGCAGGAAGATCGGGATAGCCGCAAAGAATCCGCGGATCAGTGTTTTACGGCAGTCTTTCTTATACTGTTCGTTATCTTTCTTGAGACTCCTCAGAAAGAAATAGAACAGGATGGACGGAATAAAACTAATGATAACGATCAAAATAGCCATATCTTTTCTCCTCAAACGGTAATACGGATAAATCTAAGAAATATTATACTATCGTTTTCTTCTGGTTACGCAAGAAGAAAGGGCTTTTGGCAAAACGTATCGCATACGATACAATTAAGATGCTGAATCAAATAAAGGAGAAGATAATTATGATTTATGATTACACAATAACTACCGGTAAAGGCGGAGAACTGAATCTTGCGGACTACAAGGGTAAGGTCATCATGGTGGTGAATACTGCGACAGGCTGCGGATTCACCCCGCAGTATGCGCCGATTGAGCAGATGTACAAGGATTACCACGATCAGGGTCTGGAGATTCTGGATATTCCGTGCAACCAGTTCGGCGGCCAGGCACCCGGTACCGATGAAGAGATCCACGAATTCTGCACGATGCACTTCAATACGACCTTCCCGCAGATGAAGAAGGCGGATGTGAACGGTGAAAACGAACTGCCTCTGTATACTTATCTGAAGTCACAGAAGGGCTTTGAAGGTTTTGACGAACATCCGTATAAGGCACTGCTGGAGAAGATGTTCTCAGACGCAGATCCGGAATGGGATAAGAAACCGGATATCAAATGGAACTTTACCAAGTTTATCGTTGACCGTGAAGGGAACGTTGTCGCAAGATTTGAACCTACCGCAGACATGGCGGAAGTAGAAGCCTGTGTCAAGACATTACTGTAAGGAGGATAAATTCATGAAAGAACTTGTTACGTATTTCTCCGCAAGCGGTGTGACCGCCAAGGTTGCTAAGCGCCTCGCCGATGCCATCCAGGCACCTCTCTATGAAATCAAACCAGAAGTTCTCTATACGGCAGAAGATCTTGACTGGCGGAATAAGCAGTCCCGTTCCACCCTGGAAATGAGTGATAAGAACTGCCGTCCTGCGCTGGCAGACAAGGATGCGCCTGTAGCAGACGCAGATGTGATCTTTGTCGGATACCCGGTATGGTGGTACCGCGAGCCTTCCATCGTTGACAGTTTCCTGGATGCGTATGATTTCACCGGGAAGAAGATCGTGATCTTCGCAACATCCGGAAGCAGTGATGTCGGTAAGGAAGCACCTGCCAGATTCAAGGAAATCACCGGTGCGGAAGTCGATGCCGGAAAGAGATTCCCCGCAGACGTAGATGCGGCAATCCTGAAGGCATGGGCAGAAAGCCTTTAAGAAGAGATATGAAGATCGCAGTCAGATATTACACCAAGACCGGAAATACAAAGCGTCTTGCGGAAGCGGTAGCCGAAGCTGTCGGAGTGGAAGCACTGCCCATCAGTACACCTGTAGATGAACCTGTAGATCTCCTCTTCCTCGGTAATTCCTACTATGCTTTCTCCATTGATCCGGAAGTAAGAGACTTCATCCGTTCCCTGGACAGCAGTAAGATCGGATGTATCGTTAACTTCGGTTCTGCGGCCATGCTGAACTCTACCCTGAAGAAAGTCAAGGCGGAAGCAGACAAGGTAGGCATCAAGGTGGATGACCGTGAATTTCACTGTAAGGGTGAATTCAAGGGGATTCATAAAGGCAAACCGGATGCGCAGGATCTCAAGGCAGCCGCAGAGTTTGCGAAATCCATTATAAAATAGTATTCTTCACAGCCTCAGACTGCTGTTGTCCGCAGACTGAGGTTTTTCTATACCTTTCACCGCAGAAATGTATCTGCGATAACCGTACAGATATTGTAAAATAGGATAAAGGAGATCGTATGGAAACTACTTCTTTATTTGACAACCGCGCAGAGACTACACCGCTGGCAGACCGCATGCGTCCGGAAACCCTGGAAGACTATGTCGGTCAGGAACATCTTCTCGGTGAGGGGAAAGTACTGCGGAGAATGATCGACCGGGATGAAGTACAGTCGATGATCCTCTGGGGCCCTCCCGGAGTAGGAAAGACAACCCTTGCCAGGATCATCGCGAAGTATACACAGGCGAAGTTTATCAATTTCTCGGCGGTAACCAGCGGGATCAAGGAAATCAAGGAAGTCATGTCCAAGGCGGAAGAGAACAGCTCCATGGGCATCAAGACAATACTATTCGTGGATGAGATCCATCGTTTTAATAAGGCGCAGCAGGATGCGTTCCTGCCGTATGTGGAGAGAGGCTCAATCATCCTGATCGGGGCGACCACGGAGAATCCTTCGTTTGAGATCAACTCCGCGTTGTTATCGAGATGTAAGGTCTTTGTGTTAAATGCACTGGACAGTGATGCGATCATTTCCCTGCTGAAGAAGGCAGTACAAGATCCGCGTGGCTTTGGCGACTGGAAGATCGACATGGAAGATCATCTGTATACACTGATTGCCAACTACGCCAACGGTGATGCCCGTACAGCGCTGAATACGCTGGAAATGGCAGTACTGAACGGGGAAGGGGATGTCTTTGAGTCCAAGGTCACGGTAGAAGTAATTGAACAGTGTATCTCCCGGAAAGCCTTGTTATATGACAAGAACGGGGAAGAACACTATAACCTGATCAGTGCCCTGCATAAGTCCATGCGCAACAGTGACGCGGATGCGGCAGTATACTGGCTGTCAAGGATGCTGGAAGCCGGTGAAGACCCGCTGTATATCGCGCGCAGAGTTGTCCGCTTTGCGTCGGAAGATATCGGTATGGCGGATTCCCGGGCTCTGGAGATCTCCATTGCGGCATACCAGGCATGTCATTTCATCGGTATGCCGGAGTGCAGTGTACATTTAACCCATGCAGTGGTCTTCTGTTCACTGGCTCCCAAATCCAATGCCCTGTACATGGCATATTCCTCCGCAAGAGAAGATGCCCTGAAGATGATCGATGAACCTGTACCCCTGCATATACGCAATGCGCCTACGTCCCTGATGAAGGATCTAGGCTACGGGGATGGATATATCTACGCGCATGATACGGAAGAAAAACTCTCGGCGATGCAGTGTCTGCCGGATTCCCTGAAGGACAAGCACTACTACAATCCCACGACACAGGGAGTAGAAAAGAGAGTCAAGGAACATAAGGAACAAATCGAAGCCTGGAAGAAGAAAAAAAGAGAAGAACTTGACCGGAAGAAGTAAGAGCTTGATTGCGGCTTACGTACGGAAAAGATATAATAGACTAGTTTGATAAGGAGAAAACTATGGCAGGAAAGAGAAGACGTGGAACAGATCCGTTATTCATTGTGCTGTTATGCCTGTTGGTGATGATCATCTCAGGTCTGGCAACGGGTTATCTGTACATGAAAGAAAAGTATGCCGGTGATGCGATCGCATACAGCCGGCAGGCCGTGAGAGAACTGGAAGAAGGCAGTTTTGAGTATTCACTCGCAAAACGTTTCTACAGTGATGAACAATGGGACAGTATCCGGAATAACACGGCACCGGAGAAGAAAGAACAGACATATGTGTCCGAAAATGGTGATCCGATTGAAATCGTACATATCTCCGGAACGACCTATGAAGGATATATGATGCTTGTGCATGATCCGAAACTGGTGAAGGTAGCGGTTAATCCGAACATGGATAACGGTATGCAGGCACCGAGTCTGGAAGACTATGTACGTATGAACAAGGCAATCGGCGGAATCAATGCCGGCGGTTTCATGGATGCGGGCGGAACCGGCAACGGTGGTCTGGCCTGGGGTATCGTCATTCATGACGGCAAGCTCATCAGCGGTAATATGAACGAGTACCTGCCGATCATCGGTATTGATGATACGTATAACCTGTACTGTGTAGACGCGACCGCGAAGGACGCTCTGTCCTGGGGCATCCAGGAAGCGGTAACGTTCGGCCCGGTATTCCTGCGTAACTATGAAGTTGTATTCAAGAAGGGTCAGGGAGACTATCCGATGTTAAATCCCCGTACGGGAATCGGACAGGCCAGTGACGGTACCTTCCTGTTACTGACGATCGACGGACGTGGTCCCAGCAGTTTCGGTTCATTATATGAAGATGTCGTAGAAGAATTCCAGAAGTTTGACGCAGTCAACGCGGCGAACCTGGACGGCGGTAACTCTACGGCAATGATCTACAACGGTGAATACGTCAATACGACAGTATCCATGTATGGTTCAAGACATCTGCCTACGGTATTCGTAGTCATGGAGGACAAGTAAGATGAGTAAGAAAAAAGTGAGAAGAGGTTTGAATCCTCTTGTTGGTGTAATACTTGTCCTGCTCGTAGGCGCAGGCTGTGTCTTCGGCGGTATGACTTTCCTGAACGGCGCGAAGAAAGAATTTGCGGCAGCCGAGAAGGATATGCCGGAAAGCGCGATCTCGGACTACTTCGCCAAAGTACGTAACCGTGATTTTGACGGTATCTACGAGGATTCCCTGGTGATTGCGCCGCACATGAACGGTAAGCAGGAGTATGTGGAAACCCTGGAAAAGATCTATGAGGGTGTAGATCTGAACAACGTGAAGTTCTATCTGACAGAAACAGTGGATGGTGTGGATACCTATGATCTGTATGATGGTGATAACTATCTGGCAGCCCTGAAACTGATGAAGAGTGATGACGGACGCTGGCTGGCTTCCACGGAATTCAGCGGAAACAATCGCTATGTCATCGAGGCTCCTGCAGGCCTGAAGATCAGTGTCAACGGTATTGAACTGACCAAGAAGAACATGCTGGAAGAGAACATCGTGGCGGTAAATTTCCAGGGCATGAAGAATACCGCAAGTGCTCCGCATGTGGATAAGTATCTGCTGGAAAACATGCTTGGTGAACCGGAGATCGCGGTTGTCGGTGACAACAGCTACGGTACATTGGTTGATGTCGTCAGCGGACGTATCCTGGTCGGCAAGAAGACGGAGGATCCCACACTGGTACAGACATTCATCGATGATGCCAAGACCTGCGCGAAACTGCCTGCGCAGGAAACAAGCCTGAACGCTGTCGCGGCAATCTCCGTGACGGATTCCGACTGGTATGACCGTATCCGTACGATGCAGAACTTCTGGTTTACTGCCCACGCAGTATCCTCTTTCTCCAACGAGAAAGCTTTCAACATCATCCAGCAGAGTGAAGATTCCATGGTTGGTTATGTGACCTTTGATTACTATGCGGATAACGGTGAAGTACATCGTACATGGCATCCCGGCTATCAGATTTCCTTTATCCGTCAGAACGGAATCTGGAAGATTGCCGGTATGGGAATCAACTCTGAACTGAATTCTGCCAAGGAGATCAATTACTAGAGGACAGTACAATGAAAGCAGTAATGGTGATGTATGATTCTCTTCGTCTCGGGGATCTTCCCTGTTACGGAGGAAAAGAGATCGAACTTCCGAATTTCCGGAGACTTGCGGAACATACCGCTGTATTTGACAACAGCTATGTCTGCAGTCTGCCTTGTATGCCTGCCAGACGTGAGATCCATACTGGAAGAGCGAATTTTCTGCACCGCAGCTGGGGACCCATCGAACCTTTTGATGACTCCATGCCGGAGATCCTGAAGAAGAACGGAATCTATACACGCATCGTTACCGATCACAATCACTACGTGGAAGATGGGGGAGCTACCTATCTTCCTCGTTTCAGTACCTGGGAGCTTAACCGTGGTCAGGAGGGTGATCCCTGGCAGGCCAGCGCCGGACCTGTATTGGAGAATCCTCACGGGAAACCTTTGCCGGACGCCGTACCGCAGCCGATCCGGAATCTGTTTGACCGTATGCACGGACAGGATATGCTGAACCGTAATAGTTATCACAGTGTTCAGGAATATCCCCAGGCACGCACCTTTGCCCAGGGTGTGGACTTTATTGAAAAAAATCATATGTACGACAACTGGTATATCCAGATCGAAACATTTGACCCGCATGAACCTTTTGATGTACCGGATCAGTATATCCGCCGTATCTGTGATCCGGACCTGGTCGGAGAATTAGACTGGCCTCCCTATGCCCCGGTGACGGAAACCGAAGAAGAGATCCGTTCTTTCCGTACACACTATCTCGCATTACTGGCATTCTGTGATGAATCACTGGGCAGGGTTCTGGATGCCTTTGACAAGTATGATCTCTGGAAAGATACCATGTTGATCGTGAATACCGATCATGGGTATCTGTTAGGTGAACATGGCTGGTGGTCCAAGGGAATGATGCCGGATTACCAGGAAGTCATGCATACACCGCTATTTATCTATGATCCGCGCAGTCATGTACAGGGTGTACGCCGTGAGGCACTGGTACAGACGATCGATCTGGCACCGACATTGCTGGATTTCTTCGGCGTGGAGATCCCTGCGGACATGCTGGGTAAGCCTCTGGGCAGGACCGTGGCAGAAGATGCCAAAGTACGTGAATACGCGTTATTCGGCTATCACGGCGGTACTTTGAACATCACCGACGGCCGCTATAAACTCATGGCCGCAATCCGGAAAGATGCCCCGCAGGTCTATGACTATACACTGATGCCCACGCATATGCGTGAGAGATTCAGCGCGGCAGAATTACAGCAGGCGAAGTTTGTGGAACCGTTCTCCTTTACCAAGGGTATGCATGTCTTGGCTGTACCGACAAAACCAAAATACCCGGCAGGAGATGTTCTGAAACCAGGAGAAGTCTTGTTGTTTGATCTTCAGGAAGATCCCGGGGAAATGCACCCGATTCAGGATGAGAAGATCATCAGACGTCTGAAGAATGCACTTCTGGAACTGTTAAAGGAAAACGATGCGCCTGCAGAAGTATACGAATCTTATAATCTTTAAGGAGAAAGAACATGATAGATTATTCTGAAGGCAGCGGACGGCAGTATCATATCGGTGTTGCGAAAGGGGAGATCGGCAGATATGTGATCCTTCCCGGAGATCCCAAGCGTTGTAAGAAGATTGCGGCTTATTTTGATGAACCGCAGCTGATTGCGGACAATCGTGAGTATGTGACGTATACCGGTTTTATTGATGGTGTAAAGGTATCGGTAACTTCTACCGGTATCGGCGGACCGAGCGCTTCCATAGCCATGGAGGAACTGACCGCATGCGGTGCGGATACATTCCTGCGTGTAGGTACCTGCGGCGGCATGGACCTGAACGTAAAGAGCGGAGATCTGGTGATTGCGACCGGAGCCATCCGTATGGAAGGAACTTCCAAAGAGTATGCGCCGATTGAATTCCCGGCTGTGGCAGACCTGGATATCGTCAACGCCATGGTGGAAGGCGCGCGTAAACTTGGTTTTCCATATCATACTGGTGTTGTTCAGTGCAAGGATGCCTTCTATGGCCAGCATCGTCCGGAGACTTTGCCAAACAGCGCGGAACTGATCAATAAGTGGGATGCCTGGTGCCGTCTTGGCACATTGGCCAGTGAGATGGAATCAGCAGCTTTGTTTGTGGTATCCAGTTATCTTCATGTACGCTGCGGTACAGTCCTGCTCACGGTGGCCAACCAGGAAAGAGAAAAAGCAGGATTGCCTAACCCTCAGGTACACGATACCGATCATGCGATCCGGTGTGCGATTGAAGCAATCCGCGTGCTGATCGCAGAAGATGAGGAACAATAGAAAAGAGGAATCAGTCTGCAGAGGTTTTCTGCAGCGAATAACACATAATTTATGACCTATGCGAATGTACAGACTATGGCTGTAATACGTCCTCCTGTACGTAGTTCCATGGCGAATTTCATCAAGTCCATGATGGGATCACAGTTTGTAATTCCCGTATACCAGAGGAATTACACCTGGCTGCCGGAACGTGAAACAGCCAAGTATATGAATGATATCGAGGATCTTCTGGCAAGACGTACGCGGAATCACTTCCTCGGAATCATTATCTATATCGAGTCGGATATCAGCGCCATGTTTAAGGAAATACAGATTGTTGACGGACAACAGCGTCTGACAACATCCTTTATCTTTCTTCTCAGCCTGAAGAGACTCGCACAGGAACAAAAAGCCAGAGACGTGGAAGGGATGATCGATGACTATTATCTGTATAACCGTCATCTGTCCAACGATGCCCGCATGCGTCTGAAACCGGCAGTATCCAACGATGAAGTCTTTGCGAAACTGCTGTACGGCAACTATGCCAATATCGACAAGAGAGACAGAGAATCCAACGTATACCGGAATTATGAAGCAATCTATCAGAGGATCGTCAAATTATCCAAGCAGTACTCTCTGAGTGAGATCCTGGACAGCTTATCCAGAATTGATATTCTTACGTTCCCGTTATCCGATAACGATAATGCCCAGCAGATCTTTGAGTCCATCAACTCTACCGGTGCACCTCTGACCAGTGCAGACCTGATCCGGAATTATATCCTGATGAATGATAAGAATGATGCCCAGGAACGGAATTACAAGATGTACTGGCAGCCTCTGGAGAGATACTTCCCAGATTCCCGTAAACTGGAAGAATTCTTCCGGTATTACCTGGCGGTAAAGACCTACAATCTCCTGAACAAGAGAGATGTCTATGAAGGCTTCAAGGATTACTGGAAGAAGTCCACGATGGACAGGAAAGCCAGGATGCAGGATATTGGAAGATACTGCAGATACTTTGATGAATTATATAACGGTCCCGCGGAAGACAAGGAACTGGAGAATGCGCTGGCGGATTTCCGGCGTAATGAAACCCATTTACCGGCTCCTTTCCTGATGGAAATGTACCGGATGTATGATGAGAAACAGATAGACAAGAAGACCATGATCAAACAGGTAAGACTGATCGATTCCTACCTGACAAGAAGAGCATTATGTGGTCTGGATACCGGTTCTTTAAGCCGCTATTTCCCCCAGTTACTGCGTTCTGTCATGAAGCGGTACGGCCGCAAGCGCAGTGATATCCATGAGATCACCAAGACTTTCCTGATCAACCAGAACCGTGGTAAGAGTCTGGCTATGCCTACAGACAACGAAGTACGGACAAGACTGAAGGAAGTCAACGCTTACTCGCTGGCTTGTATACGTCCTGTACTGGACCGTATTGAGCATTATCAGGCAACCGCCAAGGTAGACTTATCTGACCTGAATATCGAGCATATCATGCCTCAGAGACCAAATGCCTACTGGCGTAAGGTGATCAAGGTAAAGAACGAAGAAGAGTACAGCTACTACGCGAACCTGATTGGTAATCTCACATTGTGCGCGGAATATGACAACACAAGAATGGGCAACCAGGACTTCAACTTTAAGAAGAAAGTTTTATCCAAGACTCTGCATATCCGGATGAATACGGAGATCCTGAACAAGGATACCTGGACATTGCAGGACATTCTGAACCGTTGTGATGCATTGACAAATCAGATTCTGAAGATCTACCCGTATGAGGGTGGTAAGGATCTGGATGAGGATTCCAGGGATGCGGATGTGATCGTGATGACTTCTCCGAGTGTCAATGCCAAGGCAATCTATCACAATGAACACTCCATCGAAATCCTCGCCGGTTCCACAATGAAAGCCTACGGGAATAAAGAGATGAGAGCCATGAGAACGACCTTCAACGATCTCATGGGACTGGGTGTGCTGGCGGAGAATGACAGCGGTCTGATCCAGTTTGAGAAGAATTATGAGTTTGCGAGTCTGAATCTTGCAGCACAGTTCTTATTACACCGGGGAGGGGATAATACCACGTTCTGGACGAAGGAAGATGGTAAACCGTTTGTGCCTTCGTTTGTGGATCATCCCGTGGTGAAGAAAGAAGATGTGCAGCCGAAGAAACCTGCGGAACCTCCGGTAAAGAGGGAACAATCCCAAAAGGAGAATAAACCTCAGGAACAGAAGAAGAAATCTTCCGGGAAGAAGAGAAAACCGAAACCTAAACCAGCACCAGTGGTAAAGGAAGAGGCTAAGGAAGCTCCCAAGATTGAGACAAGGGTATTTACCAAGAAGAAACCTGAGGAAGAGAAGAAAACAGAAAAACAGGGATTCTTCCGGAAAATAATTAATGATTTAAAACAATAAGAGTTTTCCGAAGACTTAAATTTGTGTATTATATAGAGGTATCTGCGACAGTAATTCAATGGTAGAATGTCAGCTTCCCAAGCTGAATACGCGGGTTCGATTCCCGTCTGTCGCTCCATATCTCTAAAGAGACGCATAATTATGCGTTTTTTTGATTGTCTGACTCTTTTTTTGTAATGTTTTGAGAAGAATTGTGAGAAGATTCTTCTATAAAATTGAGTATCTCAGTAGCCTAAGTCAAAAGGAGGTATGAAAATATGGATGTTAATACACAATATGCATTGCTTTTTTACTTCGTTATTCTATGTTGTTTATCTTATTTGAGGGTACAGTTTTCACTCCGTATACGATATAATACTATCGATATTGTTTATGGCAACATACAAATCATCAAGGAGGCACTATGCTTAAGAAAATGAATCATCTATTTTCTGTGATCTTGAGTCTTTTCTTGTTGTTCACGAGTGTTCTGACACCAATCAGAGCCGAAGGAGAAGACCCGGAAACAGAACCGCCTGTCGAAACAACTGTAGTTGAAGAAGAGACAGAGATCATGGAGGAAGAACCTGTCGAGATACCGGAAGAATCTGTTGAAGAACCTGAAGAGGTTATCGCTGAGACCGAAGAACCGGCAGAAGAAATTCCGGAAGAAGTAACACCAGAGGAAGAAACACCTGCTGAAGAAGTACAGGAAGAAGAAACTGTACCGATGGCAGATGGACAAACGGTTACGGTTACTTATGAACTTCCCGAAGGGGCAACTTTAGTAATTGATGGACAGACAGTTACCGGTACGTATACCTATACGGTTACGGATTATGATGGCTCTATATTTTTGCCTGAAGAGGCTCCCGAGAAGCCAGGATATGTATTCTGGAGATGGAATGTTACAGCGAATGGAAAAAGCCAGGGAAATAATTACTATCAGCATGATGCAGTGGATATCCTCGACTGTTATGACGGTGTTTGCTCTGTAATGGAGGATGAAAATATTTCTGTTATATGCGTGCCTGAATTCAATCGGATTCTTAGTTTTTCTGTTTCCTATCACCTGAATATGGAGGGAGCTACACTTGGTGATTCATCAGAGGCAGTCATAACCCGCAGTTATGAAAATAAAACGGAAGGGCAATTCAATTTTCCAAGACCGTATAAGCAAGGAAAAGAATACCTCGGATGGGCATTTGAAGAGACAGCAACTACGTCGATTAACATCCATGCTTTATTCCAGGCGGTAGAGGCAGGAAACACATCAGTAGATCTGTATGCTGTATGGACAGAAGCCACTACTTATGAGGTGATTTATAACGTTAATCCGGAAGAAGGATATCTGTATCTGGATGAGACTAATCAGCCTGTATATCAGCATACAGATTACTATTGCAATGATATACAGCTTTGGCATCCGTGGGCTACATTCCTGTATCCCAAGAGTACAGTCCCAGGCAAGATTTTTGCGGGATGGGAATATGATACTGAGACTAGTGATGATGATGTGGATTATCCTGGCAGACAGATATGGTTCATTAATTCCTGGGCTATCCGTTTTGACGAAAACAACCAGCATATCCGTACTGCATTATGGGCAGACGGAGAAACATATACTCTGCGTTTACATCTGAACGGCGGTACTCTGTCCAACAGATCAGAATATGTCTCTGACTTTACGATGGATGGGGATACAGCACTAGTTCCTATCACACAGTTTGATGTGGATCAAGGAATGGTACTTCCGACATCGGGCTACAATACATTTGATGTAAAGTGGCCTATAGAGAATAACGGCAGAGATCTAAAGGGCTGGAGTACAGAGGCAGAGCCTTCGGAAACAACTGAATTATATGAAAATCTTGGTGATGTATTTGATGAAGCACCGGCAGCGGATATTGACCTGTACGCTGTATGGGATGAACCTGCATCTCAGGAACAGACATACACAGTGATCTACAACCTCAACGGCGGAACGCTTACTGTTAATGGTACTCAGTATACAGAAACGTATTCCGAAGAAGTGGAAGCAGGTACACCATATGAGCTGAAGGGAGATATCGTCAGGGAAGGTTATACTTTCGATAATTATGATCTGGAGATCTCCGGAAATACACTTGGAACTATCCAACCGGGAGAGCTGCTTGAAAATTATGATATATATCCGGAAGCCGGCAGTACCCTTACGGTAAATGCCAGATGGTGGCAGAATCTTGACTTTACCATCCGCTATGTGATCAATCTTGAGTCTGCTGTATTTGCGGAAACAGGTACCAGTGAAGATATCTTAGTGGAAAAGAATACTTCCTCCTTTAAATTGAATGGAGCTACTCCAACCAGTGCGACCATGCACTTTACCGGCTGGGGCTTTACACCAGAAGATACAGTAGGTGTACAAGATCTTGATGAGATTAGGGAAAGAGTCCAGAATGGTGAAACAGAGATTACCTTGTATGCCATTTGGGAAGAGAACGAACCGTCCTATACAGTGCGTTATGTCCTTGGCGAGGGAGAAAGCTGGATTGGTGATACTCCTCAGACAGAATTTGTGCTAAGTTTAGATGAATCGCATGAATGTATAACTAATATACCTCAGACAAAAGGCAAGGACTTCGGTTACTGGTCAGTAAGAAAACAGAGTGATCCTGATACAGAACTGTGTACTTTAAATGAGGGAGTATCTATTGATCCTGCAGAATTTGAAATAGAAAACGGTGATGTTCTGATCCTGACTGCCGGTTGGTGGAATAAGGTTGGAATTATCTGGTATAACGCAAATGCAGAAAATGCTTATATTATCTCTGAAGATGTTTCTTCCGGTGAATTAGTTCAGCATCCGGGAGGAAGACAAAGAGTTACATATGCAGAGATGATCCAGGTCGGGATTACTGCCGTACGTGAAAATTATACGCTTGCCGGCTGGGCTCTTGATCCGAACGGTGAAGTTGTATACAAAGATGGTGAAAAAGTGCCGTTTGAAACACTCTTTGCACAGGGAAGCAGTGTTGATCTTTATGCTGTATGGGCAGATAAGACATATACAGTCAGCTTCTATCTGAATAAAGGTACTCTTGAGGGATATACCGCAAACAGTAAAGGTCTTGTAAAAGCAACTGTATCCGCAGAACAATTTGCGTCGCTTGTTCCTGTCCGCAATGGCTATACCTTTACCGGTTGGTACAGTGACAGTAAGCTGAAGAAACAGGTTACGCCGGAAGAATTTGCGGCATTACCGAAGAATATGACGCTTTATGCAGGATGGACCGGAAATGAATATTATGTGATCCTTCATGCCAATAGTGAGAAGGCACACTTCATCGTGGATGATGTCTCCGCAGGCGGTCAGGTGGAAACAGAGTCGGACTACATAAGTGCTGTTTTTGGCAAAGAATCTGTTATAACATCGAAACCTGTACGTGCGGGATTTACCTTCAAGGGTTGGGCAACAACTCCTGAATCTA
The DNA here is from genome assembly GCA_017512555.1 of Solobacterium sp. Classification (GTDB taxonomy): domain Bacteria; phylum Bacillota_I; class Bacilli_A; order Erysipelotrichales; family Erysipelotrichaceae; genus Bulleidia. Next base: position 16,681 of record JAFWFE010000065.1, read on the forward strand.
CGGACATTGTCTATAAGAATGGTACGAAGTATAAGGCATTTGCGGAAGCACCGGGAAACTATAGTTGTGTTGATCTGTATGCGGTCTGGAGCAAGAATACATACAAGATCACTTATAACCTGAAGGGCGGCTCAATCGAAGGTCTGCCGGTGAAGAAGAATGTTTCTACAGAGACATATACAGTGGAAGAAATCACAACGATCAAGACTCCGACAAGAAATGGTTATATCTTTGCCGGATGGTTCACAGATTCGAAGTGTAAGAAGGAATACGCTGTTGCTTCCTTTGATCCGGAGAATGCTCCTGCGAATCTGACACTGTACGCGAAGTGGACAGCGAAGTCCTATAAGATCAACTATGTTCTGAATGTCAGCGATAAGTCTGCTCTGCCGTATTATGATCAGGAAAAATATGGTGATCTTGCAGCTGTCTTCGTTGCCGGTACAGAGAATGCGACTTATGAAAATGAGTTAAACAGAACCGGTGTTGACGCAACTGTAGATGGATTTGTCTATAACAAGAAACAGAAGATGACTGTCAAGGGTGGTGTACGTGGCCTGACTTTCCTGGGATGGTCAAGAGATCCTAACGCAACTACGGCAACCTATAAAGCAGGAAAGAGTTATAAGAATTATTCTCCGGACGGCGAAGATGTCACACTATATGCGGTCTGGAAGAAAACTACTTATACAATCAAGTTCAATCTGAATAAAGGCTCCATAGAGGGATATACAGCGAAGAATGGCGTGGTTACAGTTAAATATGATGTATATACGCCACCATTTGATCTTATCCGCCATCCCGAATGGTATTTGTACAGAGATGGGTATACTCTGACACCCAACTGGTTCAAAGACAGTAAATTCACTAAACCTTTAAATATGGGAGATTTCAACCGTCCGATGAATCTGACATTGTATGCGCAGTGGACTCCGAATCACTATATTGTCGAGCTTAAGGCTACGGATGTGCTTTCAGGGGAAGGCTTTAAGCAGGAAGATGGCACATATACAGATACCATGACTCTTGATGCGGTATTCAACAAGAAGATGGCTATTAAAGCTGTTCCTGTACGCCAGGGATATACCTTCAAGGGCTGGGCAGTTTCGGAATCGGATTATGAAGCCAAGAAGGTTACCTACAAGAAGGGCACGAAGTATGCGAAGTTTGCGAGTGATCCGCTTGAAGGCGAAAAAGTAACATTGTATGCGGTATGGGAACCGGTCAAGTATACGATCAAGATCAACGCCAACGGCGGTAAAGTTGATGGTCTGAAAGTTAGCAAGGGTGTTGCCAAGACGACATATACATGTGAAAACATGGATGCGTTCAGGTACTTGTTTGACCCGGAGGTGTATACCAGAACCGGGTATACCTTCGATGGTCTTTACGAAGATAAAGCGTTAAAGACACCGTTTGATCCTGATACACATAATCTTCCATTTACCAACATCACGGTTTATGTGAAGTGGGTAAAACAGTAAAAGAATCAAGTTTCAACCAGTATAAAGCAGTGTAAATCATCTACACTGCTTTTTCTTTGAGTGCATTCCCCATCCCTGTTTTGTATAATGAACACGTATGAACGGCAAGCTTAACTCAATCCTGAATCATGCGGTACAGATACTTCTGGAAGTGTACCTGTTTATTCTATGTACAGTGTTTCCCTTATACGTAGGAGAAGGGAAGTATCGTCTGATTGCCTATAATAAGTATGGTTTGTTCAAGTATTCTTCCTGGATCATGATTGGTGTGTTTCTGGTTCTTTTCCTGTTGCGGTTTATTCTGGAAAAGAGGGTTGCTTTCCGGCTGCGGAAGACGGATATTCCGGTAGTTTTATATCTTATCTCATTGATGATCTCTTACTGGTTCGCTGTGGACCGGGAAGAGGCGTTTAACGGGGCTTCCGGGTGGTTTGTGGGATTCTTACCCTCTCTTACGATGATCGTCATATTCTTCATTTACAGCCGGTATTTCCACTGGCATAAGCGTCAGCTTCTGTATCCGTTTCTCGGGTCTTTCGGAGTGATCCTGCTTTGTGTTCTGAATCGTTTCCGTATCGCCCAGATCGATCCGGAGAACTATATCACGACATTTATCAGTACAATTGGGAATATTAACTGGATCGCGTCCTATCTGGCGGTTCTGGTTCCGTTATTTACGGGTATCTATCTCTCCGGTATTGTTCAGAAAAAGATGTACAGAGCATTGTTCCTGGTCTGGCTGCTTGCGGGAGATCTGGCCTTACTGACTAACGGGAGTAATTCAATCTGGCTGTTTGTGCCGGTGTTGTTCGTGTTCATGGGTCTGTTTGGATTGACAGACAGAGAGATCATGAAAAGGGTGTGGATATGGGTGTTGTTGTTTGGACTGGCATGTCTGTTCCTGCATACGACACGGTATATTTACGGGGAAGAAGAGTTTTATAAGATCCTCGGGGATGAATATAATCTGGCAGTAAAACTGACTTCACTGGTTTTCTGTATTCCTGTGATTATTGTTTCTGCAGTGTTCTTATATGTACTGAAGAAGAATACACATCTGGATATGTCTGCGCAGAACGGATACAGGATCCTCTCTGTTTTGTCCTATACGGGACTGGCATTGATCGTTCTTCTGGTAATCTTACAGAGTACGGGAATACTTACATTGGAAGATACCTTCGGGCATAACCGCGGCTTCTTATGGAGAATCAGCGCAGAGTTCTACAGAGATCTGCCGATGTACCGGAAGTGGATCGGGGTAGGACCGGATTGTTTCGGATGGAGTACGATCAATGACTGGGATATGTTGATGAAAGTACAGGAGTATTATCCGAATATGCGGATTACCAACGCGCACAGTGAACCGCTGACAATGCTGGTAAATCTGGGTATATGCGGTACTGCCTCATATCTGTTGATGATCTCAGTGTTTGTACATCAGTTGTTGGAGAAAAAGGGCAGGTTTTTGGCAGTGATCCTGTTACCGCTGGTTTGTTACCATGTGAATAATCTTACTTCTTTCAGACTGATTATCTCTGAGCCGTATATATTCCTTTTGATGTCATTACTGTATGCGTATCTGTATTCAGGCACTGGTGAAGAGAGCACTATATAGCAAAATCTGACACAATAGATCCCATTATAATTATGCTATTATGCGTGGTTATACCTGATAACAGATAGTTTCTCTGTGAAACGATGATATAATACTTTTGATATAATAAATTAGTAATAATATGTGCAGTTCAGTCCGGAGGTCTTTATGTTAAGAAAGTCTAATCGTTTATTGTCTATCTTCATGGCTTTTTTCATGTGTTTCAATAACCTGGTGATGCCGGTGGTGGCTGAGGGAGAAGATACACCTGATGGAACAGAAGAGACAGTAATAGAAGTTGTGGAAGAACCTTCAGAAGAAGAGGATCCTGAGGTAACAGAAGAAGATATCGAGGAACAGGAAGAAGAGGATGTGTCTGGAGAGGATACTATTCCTGAAGAATCAGAAAAGGAAGAAAATAACAATGAAGGTCTGACTGAAATAATCGAAGATGAGCATGTTGATGAATCAAAAGAGGAAGAAGTTGATTCTGGCATAGAAAACTATGACAATCCAAACAGTATTGATGATAATCTGATTGATGATGCTTTTATGGAAGATGATGAACCTGGTTTAGCCGCATCAATCAACAATAGTTCAGACTTATTGGGTTCTTCTACAGGTACCTACAATGGGTTTACATATACGCTTAAGGACGATAACACTATTACATTGACTTATTATGGCGGAACTTCAACAACTGTTACAGTACCATCATCAATTTACGGAAATCCTGTAACGGAAATTGGACAGGATTGTTTTAATTCTTCCTCTGTTAGAAGAGTAACAATACAAAATGGTATTACGACTATATCTTATAATGCGTTTGGATATTGTGAGGATTTAACATCCATATCTATTCCGTCATCGGTTACTACTATTGGAGATTATGCGTTTGAAAATTGTATTAGCCTTGCATCTATAACACTTCCATCCGGGGTAAAAACAATAGGTCGTGGAGCATTCTATTATTGTTCAAATTTGCAGACGATCGTCATACCTGATTCTGTAACTAAGATTAGGGAAAATTCTTTTGACTACTGTACAAAATTGATTACAGCTGGATCCGTTGGGAGTGGTGCGAATGTGCAAATTGCTTTTACAGATAATATTCGTACAGATTATCAGTATGCATTCAAATATATTGAATCAATCAGTATTCCTAATACAATAACTATCATTGAAAATAGTGCTTTTAGTGGATGTCAGCAATTGAGATCCATAACACTTCCAACAAGTATAACAACTATTGGTGACTATGCATTCGCCAGTTGTAATAGTCTTGTGTCTGTTACTATTCCTAATACAGTGATCAGTTTAGGGAAAAGTGTTTTCAGTGGATGTTCTTCTTTGGAAACTGTCAATTTACCAGCAAACTTAACAGAAATATCAGATAGCATGTTTTATTCCTGTGAAAACCTGATAGAGATAAACATACCAGGTAATGTACAGAAAATAGGATCTCTTGCTTTCAGAAGTTGTAGTAGACTTACGGATATAGTACTTCCTGAAAGCGTTAAAGAATTGGGGCTTTCAGCATTTGAAGACTGTACCAGTTTAAGAAACATAACTCTATCACCAAATATTTCTGTTATTGGTCAGGCTTTTTATGGATGTAGTAGTCTGGAGTCTATCACAATTCCTGAAGGGGTTCAGCAAATAGGCAGGGAAGCATTTTTGAATTGTTCAAATCTAAAAACTGTATATTTGCCATCAACAATAAATTACATTGATTCGTCAATCTTTCGGGATTGTAATAATATACAAGCGATTGTCTATAATGGAACGAAGGCAGATTGGGATGCAATTACCCAGTTTTTTAGCGGATTATCCAAGCTTTTAAGAATAGAGTTTAATGATGGAACAATCAATACTTTAGATTTTACTTCAGAATCATCTGATTATTCTGGAAAAGGGTACCAATGGATTAACTCTTCGAAAACCTTGTTACTTTCGAATTTTGACGACGTGTTTTCTGCTGCTCAAGGAATAATACTTCCATCCGGTTCGAAATTAATACTTGATGGGGAAAATACTATTAAATCCACTTATAGTGGATCAGAACCAGGGACTATTATATATTTCAAATTTATTTCAGACACTTATCAATCCATTCAGGCAAGCTCTGGTTCGGTTTTGAACATAATAGATGAAGGAGTAAACAATGGAATCAGGTTTCCGGGAAGAGTAATTATATACGATGCAGATTCTCTTGCGACAATAAATATTAGTTCTAATGCAACAGGTTTTTATTCATATGAAACCTATGGCAGTTATAATTCCGGAAGAAATGTCACGTTGAATATCAATGCAGTAAGAGGAATTGAAAGTGAATCGGGCATTGATGTAACAAACACTGCTAAGAATGCTGAGTTAAATATAACCGCATCAGATTATGGAATAATTTGTAAGATCCTTGATATGGGTGATGCTCAATATAATATCAATGTTTCTAAGCGTATAAATTCTGATGCAGGGATAGGCATAAAAGCCATGGATATTGTAGAGCAGGTAGGAAACAGATCTGGAAGTCTATATATCGAAGCGGATTCCAAAGCATTTGAATATAATGGTGAATACAACACCAGAATTAATCTATATAACAATTCTTACGCTGTTGTTGAACCATGGTACTTCAGTGAGGGAGAGGATTGCATTATAGATCTTTCTACTGGCATGCCGGCAAAAGTCTTATCGATTCAGCCTGTGGGATTCAGAGTGTTCCGTGGTATAGTAGTGTCCGAATCAGGAAATAACGTTATCGTAATTCAAGCAGATGCTCCAGAGGACGGTTATGAGTTTGATCGATGGGTAAAAGCTAATGGTAATGGAACACAATCAAATGGTGATATCAGTTCGATGTTTACGAATGCCGGATCATCCATTTATGACATTGATGCACAGCTTATTCCAAATGGAAAAACATACATTACAGCTATATATAAACCAATCAGTTATCCCATTACGTATGATTTGAATGATATCAGTGATACATCTGATCCAATTCATACAGATCCTAAGACCACTTACACGACAAGAGAAAGCTTTGAATTAGTTAATCCGGTAATGGATGGATATATTTTCACTGGCTGGTCAGGTACTGGTCTTATTGGTGAGGATAATCTTTCTGTAACTATACCTAGTGGTACTACAGGTGAATTATCATTCACAGCACACTGGAGACCGGAATTAGAAGAATATTCTGTAACTTTTAATGCCAACGGTGGTACATTCTTTGCCGGTACAGATTCTGCGACGGAAGAAGATCAGGCTATCATCGTAACCGAAGGTAATACCGTTTCAGATGCTCTGGTACCAAATATGCAAGGTAAGATCCTGATAGGCTGGCATAAGGATAGTGATACCGTTCTGATGACAACTGCTGAAGTGAATGCTTATGTACCGACTGCTGACACAGTATTTACTGCAGTTTGGGGTGGCCCGGTTTATGGATGGACTGAAACAGAAGATGGTTATTCTGTTACTGCAAGTATTGAGGGAACAACTGCATACAACGAAACAGTAAGTGCCAACTATGCCGTAAGTACAGCACCTTCGTGTACAGAAACAGGTACAGGAGTCTATACCGCAACATTTATCAATGAAATATATGAAGTCCAGACAAGAGAGGTAGAAATCCCTGCTACAGGTCATCATTATGTGTTTAATGGGTTTATCTGGACTGGTAATGATACAGATGGCTATACATCAGCACGGGCATACTATATTTGTGAAAACAACGAAGAACACATCAGTGCGAAGAGTGTCCAAGTAACCTCCGATATTATTCCTGCTGAATGTGAAACAGATGGAAAGATAATCTATACTGCAGCAATCAGCGCAGAAGCTAGTATAGATAGAGAATCCCATACGGATACTAAGACGGTAGTATTAGCTGCTTTAGGTCATCGATGGGGAGAACCAGAGTATATCTGGACAGAGACAGAGAACGGATACAGTGTTACAGCGATAGTGATCTGTGAGAGCAACCCTGAACATCAGGAGACAGAGACAGTCAGTGCAGTATACGAAGTAACGAAGGAAGCGAAGTGTGAGGAGCCGGGAAGCGGACTGTATACGGCAGGATTTACGAATGAACTGTTCAGCACACAGACGAGAGAAGAGGAGATCCCGGCGACAGGACACGCGTATGAGTACAGCGGATTCACCTGGGAGGGAGATGACGAGAACGGTTATACGGCAGCTTCCGTAAATTATGTCTGCGTAAATGATGAGAGCCATACGGATAGTAAACCGGCAGAGCTCAGTATCGAGAGAAGAGAAGCGACCTGTGAGCAAGCGGGAGAAGTGGTCTATACCGCAGTAATCATTGCAGCGGCCAGTACAGACGGAGAAGTTCATACAGACACAAAGATAATAATTATACCTGCTTTAGGTCATAGATGGGGAGAACCGGAGTATACCTGGACAGAGACAGAGAATGGATACACAGTCACAGCGATAGTGAATTGTGAAAATGATCCTGAACATCAGGAGACAGAGACAGTCAGGGCAGTATACGAAGTGACGAAGGAGGCGAAGTGTGAGGAGCCAGGAAGCGGACTGTATACGGCAGGATTTACGAAAGAGCTGTTCAGCACGCAGACGAGAGAAGAGGAGATCCCGGCGACAGGACACGCGTATGAATACAGCGGATTCACCTGGGTGGGAGATAACGAGAACGGTTATACGGCAAGTTCCGTGAACTATGTCTGTGCAAATGATGAGAGCCATACGGACAGTAAACCGGCAGAGCTCAGTATCGAGAGAAGAGAAGCGACCTGCGAGGAAGCGGGAGAAGTGGTCTATACCGCAGCAATCAGTGCAGAGGTCAGCACGGACGGAGAAGCACATACAGATGTAAAGACAGTTATCATTCCTGTATTAGGACATCTTTATGGAGAACCGGAGTGGATTTGGTCTGATGATTATTCTTCTGCAACAGCTTTATTTACATGTGAAAGAGATGGTTATCAGAAAACTCTTTCAGCTGAGATATCCAGTGTAGTTACAGCAGGTATTGACGAAGATCTGCTTGAATACATAGCCTCTGTCTCCATTAACGGTGAAATATACACGGATGTTAAGAGCAGTACAGAAAAGTATCCTGTGAGTAATGATTGCCGGATCTACAAAGCTAAGGATGGTGAACAAGATCATGTACAGTACTATATTCAATGTGGTAGTACACATTTGATAGCAGCTCCGATATATAGTTCGTACATTTCAATCAATAAAGCCACCTTTGAATTCCGGCATAGAGCAGATACGGAAAACGCTGTTCAATACGGAAAACTGAAAACCTGGATGTTCTCGCGAAATGATGAGCTTGAGGTATACTTCCTTGATGATCAATTCTCCCCGTGTTATCTGGGGATGGGAGATTATAAGATTCGTATGATCTATAACAAGGTTGTTTATGATCTTACCGGAGATGATTATTTCCACCTGGATGGGCATTATGCATGTGAAGTTAATCCTGAATTAGGTAGTTATACAGTCACATTTGATCTTGGCGGAGGACGATTCCCTAATCCTTCTGCTCCAACTGAACTACAAATTGGCCAGGGTAATCCAATCGCTCAATCCATGCCGGCAATACGTGATACAGGAAGATTCATCGGGTACAGAATTAATAATAGTCAGACCATATTGAATCCTGTGGCAGTAGCTATGTATGTTCCGACTGGTGATACAACAATTACTGCAGTTTGGGGAACTACCGATATTGCGTTATCTGAACAAACTGTTGAATTAGCAATGTATGACAGTGTACAAATCAATGCTTCAGCAGTACCGGAGGATACGATCTATCCTGAATTAACATGGAGTTCAGCGGATGAAAGTATTGCGATAGTTACTGAGACAGGCATGATCCAGGCATTACGTCCCGGAACAACAACGGTCCGTGTTTCCTGTAATGATCCGGGAGCAGAAATATACAAAGATATTACTGTGACCGTTGTATATCCGGAAATAGTTTCTATGGAGGATCTGAACACAACAATCGTTGCCGGCGATGAACTGGTTTTGCCGGGAACTGTTGCTATTCAGTATGCTAATGGAATGTCTTCTACAGAAGTCATTCAGTGGAATCAATATGATTACAATCAGTACGTGAAAAAAGAAGGCGGCGTGTTCACGATTACAGGAACAGTTGAAGGAACAGATATTGAAGTGGAAATGACTGTAACGGTTAATCCTGCCATAGCTGTACCTGAAGAACAAGTGGAGCCTATTCACGTGTATGTTGATGAGGAACTGCAAAACGCATTGCCTGATCAGATAAAAATCTACTGGAGTAACGGTGAGGTAAGCTATCTTCCTGTTACCTGGACGATTCCGGAAGAATTGACTCCTAATGATACACAAGAGATTATCGGCACATATACAGATCTGTATGGTCAGGAACAAACCATTGTAATACAGCTGTCTGTGGAAGATCCGAATGAATGGACTCCTGAGTACAGCGGAGATGTTACACCGGAAGATGCGGAAACCGTAGACTTTAATATTCCAAACGGACTATGGTCTGTAAATGTTTCAAAAACAATTGAATATACCGGAAGTGCAATAACATTTGATCTTCGTGTATATGACGGAAAGACACTTTTGAAAGCCGGAAAAGACTATACCGTTAAGTATTACAACAATAAGAAAGTCAGTCCAAAGCATAAGGAAATGTCTGTCGAAGAAAGACTGAGATTTACCCCAAGCAAAGCAGACGGCAGTAATAAGAAACCGTACATCATGATTTCGGGTAAAGGAAACTATTCCGGTAAAACTTATGTGCCGTTTGATATTACCCCGGTTGATATCACAGATGAAGATATCGTACAGATCGATCCGATCTCTGCACAGGCAACAGGCAAGGCATTAAAACCGGTACCGGTATTGTACTGGAATGGTAAGAAACTTAAGAATAAGACAGATTACACAGTGGATTATGGTGCCTGGGACAGAAAGAGTGCTGGTAAATATCAGATCACAGTCAATGGTAAGGGTAACTATACCGGAACCAGAACAGTGACTCTGAATGTCGCAGAGAAGGGAACACAGACTGCTGTATCCAAACTGTCTGTGACAGTCAAGGGAATCACCTACAAGGAAGATATGGACTTTAATACGGATATCCTTCCTACATTAGTAGTGAAATATGGTAAGTCAACAGTATTGTCCAGAGAGAATGGTGATTACACAGTTACAGATATTCCGGTAATTGACAGTATCGGGACTTATACGTTCAGAATCGTCGGTGACGGAACGAAA
>JAFWFE010000066.1 GCA_017512555.1 Solobacterium sp.
AATGAAACTCTTCCCAAGGTGGATATCTTATCTCTGCGGGAATGTATGAAAAAAGGGCAGTCTTATATTCTTTCGGATCCCCTGAAGGAAAAGATCGCTCAGCGTCTGGAAAAGCACCAGCAGGTGATCCTGCTTCTCAACCGCAGAGGATACAGTTCCGTACTGCGCTGCCGGGAATGCCAGGAACCTGTAATCTGCCCGCATTGTGATATCGCCATGAGTTATCACCGGGAAGAACGGGTAATGAAATGTCATACCTGCGGCACCATACTCCCGGTTCCGAGAGTATGCCCGGAATGCGGTTCAACAACTGGTTATACTTCCTACGGCTTTGGCACACAGCGCCTGGAAGAAACCCTGCAGGAAGCCTTTCCGGACGCAAGATTACTGCGTATGGACGCCGATACCACATCCCGCAAGAACAGTCACCAGAAGATCCTGGAACAGTTTGGACGCCATGAGGCGGATATTCTTCTGGGTACGCAGATGATTGCCAAAGGCCTGGATTATCCGGATGTGACCCTGGTCGGAGTACTGAACGGAGATGACGGATTAAACCGCACAGACTACCGCAGTTGTGAGACGACGTTTGACTTGCTGATGCAGGCAGGCGGACGCAGCGGCAGGGCTGAAGAACCCGGAGAAGTCGTCTATCAGGTCTACAACGCGGATCACTATGCCGTTCAATGTGCGGCACGACAAGATTATGAGACCTTCTTCCGTTATGAGATGCAGTTCCGTCATGCCGGTCAATATCCTCCGTATACCTACCTGATCGCGCTGACCTTCACGGATAAAAACGAACAGAAAGCCGAAGAAACGGCCAGGTGGTATGACCAGAATCTTCAGGGAGAATTCCGCAAGATCGGAGTAATCTCTCTGAATAAGATCCAGGACCGCTACCGCAAGAGGATCCTGCTGAAGGGAAAAGACCTGGCAAAGATGAAAGAGGCAGTAGCGGGACTACTTGAACGCAGTGAATCACGTTATACCAAAGATGTGCGGATCGATGTGAATCCGATGGTACTGGATTAATGAAAAGTGTGAGAAGAACAGCCTGGGAATACCTGGATAAGATCATTGAACATGGCGGTTACGCGTCATTGCTGATGCGTAAAGGTCAGGAAGGTTTTTCCCGTGAAGATACAGCGTTGTTAAGTGAGATCGTTTACGGTACACTGCGTTATCTTTCACTTCTGGAGTACCAGTGGCAGGATCTTGTTAAGAGAACACCGTCAAAAAAGACAGCGATACTTCTGGATATAAGCTGTTACCAGTTGTTGTTTCTGGACCGTATCCCGGACTACGCGGTCATTGACGAAGCCGTGGAGATGGTCTCCCGCAATGAGAAGGGGTTTGTGAATGCCGTATTGCGGAGAGTTGCGGAACGCGGCATCCATTATGCGTCAGGTGAGGATGAAGTCAGGAATCTGGCCATCAATACCAGTCACCCGGAATGGCTGATCCGCATGTGGAAAGCCCACTACGGCTGGGAGAATACGCAGAAACTATGCGCCTTTGATCTGGAACCGGCAGTGGTATACGGGCGGATCAACACCTTGAAGACAACCCGTGAAAGACTGCAGAACAACCCGTGGATCCACTTCCTGAATGATCTTTCTTTCACCTGTGACGGTAATCTGGTCAGAACCGAGATGTTCCGTCAGGGTGAGATCGTAATCCAGGATATGTGTTCGGCAGAGATACCGCTGCTTCTTGACGCAGAGAAAGGTATGCGGGTTCTGGACGCCTGTTCCGCTCCCGGCACAAAAGCCCAGGAGATCGCCATGCTGATGGAGAACGAAGGGGAGATCCTTGCCGGAGATCTGTATCCGGAACGGGTAAAACTGATTGATGAACTGATGAAAAGAACCGGAACCTCAATCGTTCAGGCGAAAGTCATGGATGTGTCTGTCCTTCAGGAAGAGTACATTTCTTCCTTTGACCGTATCCTGCTGGATGTGCCGTGTTCCGGGCTGGGAGATCTGCGCCATAAGCCGGAAATCAAGCTTCATGTAACGCCGGAGAGTCTGGATGAACTTATCTCTTTGCAGGGGAAGATTCTGGAAACAAACAGCCTGTATCTGCGCTCCGGAGGTATTCTTGTATACAGCACATGTACATTAAACCGCAAGGAAAATGAAGGAATGATCAAGCAGTTCCTGAATGCGCACGAGGAGTATGAATTGCTGGAAGAGAAAACGGTTTTTCCCTTTGAAAGGAATACCGACGGCTTTTATGCGGCTAAGCTGAGAAAAAAATAGAAAGAGTATGATACAATACCTGTTATGAAAAGTATATATGACCTGACATTGCCACAAATGGAAGAAATGATGGCAGAACACGGACAGAAGTCTTACCGGGCGAAACAGATCTACAGCTGGTTATACCGGAAGAAAGCTGTTTCCTTTGAGGAGATGACCGATCTGCCGGCATCTTTGATCGAACAGCTGAAGAATGAATACGAATTCCTGCCTCTGCGTCTTCTGGAAAAACAGGTAGCCAGAGATCTTACCGCGAAGTATCTTTTTGAATTGTCCGACGGGATGACTATTGAGACGGTTCTGATGCATTTTAACTTCGGCAAGAGTGTGTGCGTATCTTCCCAGGTCGGCTGTAATATGGGCTGTACATTCTGTGCTTCCGGTCTTCTGAAGAAACAGAGAGATCTTACGGCAGGAGAAATGACAGCGCAGATCATGTATATCCAGAGAGAACTGGAACAGGAAGGATACCGTGTAGATAACGTTGTAGTCATGGGTACGGGTGAACCCTTTGACAACTACGACAACGTCATGGATTTCTGCAAGACCATCAACTCTGATCACGGACTGGCCATCGGTGCCAGACATATTACGATCTCTACCTGCGGTATCGTACCGAAGATCCGCGCTTTTGCGCAGGAACATCTCCAGTACAATCTGGCAATCTCCCTGCACGCGCCGAATGACGAACTGCGCAGACAGCTGATGCCTGTAGCCCATGCTTATCCGATGGATGAACTGATGAAAGCTCTGGATGACTACAGTGTTGAAAATCACCGCCGTCTGACGTTTGAATATATTCTTCTTAAGGGTGTCAATGATAGTGATGCGCAGGCGGTGGAACTTGCGGATCTGATCCGCGGGAAGAATGCCTATGTGAATCTGATCCCGTATAACGAAGTTGATGAAAACGGATATCATACGACAGATGACCGTACAGCTCTGCATTTCTATGATATATTGATGAAACACGGAGTGAAGGCTACACTGCGGACAAAACACGGAGAAGATATCGATGCGGCATGCGGACAGCTTCGGGCACGTCACGAAAGGGCAGACAAGTCGTAATGAAGTACTACGGATTGACAGACCGCGGTAAACTGCGGAAGACCAACCAGGACAACTACGTGATCGCCACCAATGAGAACGGTGACGTTTTCGCAATTGTTTGTGACGGGATCGGAGGCGGACGCGGAGGAGATATTGCCAGTCATCTGGCGGTTTCGTATTTCTCTGTGGCTTTTGCGTCTAACAAAGGCTTCAGCAGCGGTATGGAAGTACGCAGCTGGATCGCGAAACATGTCGAGGAAGCAAACCGGCAGATCTACCAGATGGGTATGGAAAACAGTGAACTGAAGGGCATGGGAACGACATTCTGTGCTGTAATGATCACTTCCGTAGGTAACTATATCGCTAATATCGGAGACAGCCGTGTATATTCCTATAAACGTACGAGTATATTCAAACCGATTACGACGGACCATACGCTGGTCAATGATATGATCCGGCATGGGGAACTGACACCCAAGGAAGCTGCCGTATATCCTCAGAAAAACGTTCTGACGAATGCGTTGGGTGTGTGGCTGAACGTGAAGTGTGATATCGAAGCGTACAGTGAAAAGGTAGACGGGTTTCTCGTGTGCAGTGACGGACTGTATGGCTATGTAAGTGAAAAAGTATTGAAGAAGATCGTGTTTGACAGTGATAATCATCCTGTACTGCGGGTGAAACAGCTGATCAAGGCTGCCATGAATGCCGGCGGTTTTGACAATATCACCGCGATTCTGATCGATCTGGAAGGAGCGGGTACACATGAGTAAGAATATGATTGCGAACCGCTATGAAGTATTCAAGCATATCGGTCAGGGAGGCATGGCAGATGTATTCCTGGCAGTAGATACGATATTGAACCGGCAGGTGGCGGTAAAGATCCTGCGCAGTGAATTATGTACGGATGCGGTGTCTGTACTTCGTTTTGAACGTGAAGCACAGGCGGCTACAGCGCTCTCACACCCCAATATCGTGGAAATCTACGACGTTGGAGACTACAAGGGACATCATTACATCGTCATGGAATATGTGCCCGGAAAGACGCTGAAACAGATCATCAAGGACCGCGGCGCATTATTGAAGGAAGAAGCCATCGACATCATGAAACAACTTGTTTCAGGAACAGCCGAGGCGCACCGCAGGGGAATCATCCACCGGGATATCAAGCCCCAGAATGTCATTGTCAAGTCCGACGGCTCAATCAAGATCCTGGACTTTGGTATCGCTCTGGCCAAGGGAAGTATGCAGCTGACACAGGCCAACAATGTCATGGGCTCTGTACACTATCTGGCGCCGGAACTGGCACGTGGTGAATCCGCAACCGTACAGAGTGATATCTATGCTCTGGGTATCGTATTATATGAAATGCTTACGGGAGATGTTCCGTTTAAGGCAGATACGGCAGTACAGGTCGCTTTGATGCAGATGCGTAATCAGATTCCGGATGTCCGCTCAGTTAATCCGGATATCCCGCAGTCTGTGGCTAATATCATCCGCAGGGCAACCGCCAAGAATAAGAATTACCGGTATGCCAGCTGTCAGGAAATGCTGGAGGATCTGGATACATGTCTGCGCGCGGAACGTCTGAATGAGGCACCTTTGACCATCGGTCCGGTACAGGAAGAAACCCATTCCAGCTTTGATACCCTGGCGGAAGAGAAAAAACAAAACAAGAAAACCGGGAATGCCGGAAAGAATGTCAGACACCCGGCTGTGGAGAAACAACGCCGGAGAAACCGGTTCATGGTCGCTCTGCTGATCCTTTTATTGCTTGCTCTGGCCGTAGCCGGAGGGTATTACGCATTGCTGGTCAGCGGCTTTCTTGAGCCAAAGATCACCACGGTAGAAGTACCGGATCTTCTTGGCATGTCCCTGACAGAAGCACGCGATATCTGTGAAGAGTATGAACTGGTACTGAATACCGACGAAGTTACTTATGAACTGACCGAGAATACGGAAAAAGGAAAGATCATCGATGTTGACCCTGAGATCGGTTCAGAAGTAGAGAAACAATCCAAGATCAATGTGGCGGTATCCAGCGGTATCGGCGTGTATATCTCCGATTATACGGGACAGAAAGTCAGTGATGCGGTAGCTTCTCTGGCAGAAAAACACCCCAACGTACAGGTGGAACTCGTTTCTGAAGAAACTGCGGAAGAGGATGAGATCATCCCCGGAACGGTACTGCGGCAGGAACTTCTGGCACCACATACCCAGATCAACCGGGATGTTGCGGCCCAGATCCGCCTTGTGTACGCTGCTTACCCGACGATCACGATTCCCGAAGATATCGAAGGAACAGCGATTGACGAAGCTGTAGCGGCACTTGAGGAAATGGGTGCGGTAGTCTATACCAGTGACCTGGATACAACAGGGATGACAGAAGAACAGATTGCGGCTTTACCGACAGGTATCGTCATCAAGATCGATCCTGATCCGGGAAGTGATTATACCCAGACCGATGAGAACTTTATTACGATCTATTACTATGGATATTAGAGGGATTTCATGATTGCCCGGATCATCAAAATCATATCGAAGAACTATACACTGCTGGATGACGAAGGAAATCGTTATGAAGCGTTAGTCATGGGAAAAGTACGTCTGCAGGAAACACCTCTGACGGGTGATCTTGTGGAAGCGGACCTGATTGACGGAAAATACGCGATCCAGAAGATCCTTCCCCGGCGTAACCGCCTGTATCGTCCGTCTGTGGCGAACGTTGACCAGGCATTGATCGTCATGAGTATCAAGGATCCGGATTTTTCGGCAGTACTGGTAGACCGTCTGTCCTTTCTGATCGCGAATGAGGATATTGAACCAGTACTGATCGTAACCAAGACAGATCTTGGCATTTCACCGGAAACAGAGAAACTGATCCGGGAATATGAAGAGGGTCCCATGAAGGTGATCCGTACCGCCAAGGATACAGCCAACGAAGAAATCCTACCGCTTCTGGAAAACAAGATTTCGGTACTCACCGGCCAATCCGGCGCCGGTAAGAGCACATTGCTGAATACGATCGAACCGTCTTTCCACCTGGCGACACAGGAAATATCCAAAGCCCTGGGAAGAGGAAAACATACCACCAGACACAATGAACTGCATCAGGTAGGAAGCGGACTGGTTGCGGATACTCCGGGCTTCAGTTCCATCTCCTTTGACCGTATGTCTGTCAGTGATCTGGCGCAGAGTGTGATCGAATTCCGTCCGTATCTGGGACATTGCCAGTTTAATGACTGTGTACACCAGAACGAGCCAAACTGCCGTGTCAAGGAAGCTGTAGAAGCAGGGAAGATACCTCGTACAAGGTATGATAACTATATCAGTGTATTGAAGATGATTCAGTCCAGAAGGGAGAAATATCTATGATCGTAGCTCCGTCGGTGTTATCACTGGATTACAGCCGTATGAACGAACAAATGCAGGAAGTGAATGCGTCCGGTGCGCAATGGCTCCATTTTGACGTTATGGATGGACATTTTGTGCCAAACCTGACCTTCGGACCGGATATCCTGAAAGGTTTCTGCAAACTTTCTTCTCTATTCATGGATGTACATCTGATGGTGGATGATCCCCGGAAAGTCTGTGATTTCTTTCTTCCGGCAGGCGCGGATATGATTACGTTCCATATCGAAGCCGTTGAACCGGAAAAGATCCGGGAACTTGCGGAATATCTGCATTCAAAGGGTGTACAGGCAGGTTTGGCAATCAAGCCGAACACACCTCTGGAACTCTTAAAACCTTATCTTCATGACTTTGACATGTTCCTGATCATGTGTGTGGAACCGGGTTTCGGCGGTCAGGCATTTAATGAAGGAGCACCGGAAAGAATCTCAACACTGCGTTCCTGGCTGAATGAAGAAGGTCTGGATACACATATTGAGGTAGACGGCGGAATCAATGCGGAGACAGCGGTAAAAGTAAAGGAAGCCGGAGCCGATGTACTGGTAGCCGGATCGTATATATTCAAGGATGATATCCGGAAGGCGGTGAAATCTCTTGGCTGAATGTGTACTTGTATTGTCCATGTCCGAGAAGTGTCCGGCAACGACCAGAGACCTGATCGGCGTTGAACGCGGAGCTTTGATGCTGGCGTCCGAACACCGGAAGATGACTCTGGCGGTCGGTGATTTTGACTCGGTTACGGACGAAGAAAGAAAACTGATTGAAGAATACGCGGAGGATGTGATTCGTCTCAATAATGTCAAGGATGACAGTGACAGTGAAGCAGCAATCCGTTATGTCTTATCTCATGGCTATGACCGTGTCTATGTATACGGGGCATTCGGCGGACGTCTGGATCACGAGATCGTCAATCTGCGTCTGGCTGCGATCTTTCCCAACCAGGTGACCCTGGTCGATGACCAGAACGTTGTCTGCGCGCTGAAGAAGGGGTCTTACCAGCTGAAACGCAATGCCTTCACGTATATCTCGTTCTTTGCGCCGGAAAAGGCGGTGATCTCTCTGCGCGGGATGAAATATCCTCTGTACCGGAAGACCATGACTTATGCGGATCTTTTCGGATTATCCAACGAAATCAAGGATGAAGAGGGAATCCTGAATGTTCATGAGGGAACCATCCTGATGATCCAGTCCAGAGATAAGAAGTAAGTAAACGCTGAATGCAAAGTAAAAGGCTGCAGATCACTCTGCAGCCAGATTTATATGCCAGTATTACACTTATGTCAGGCAGCGGCTTTTTTACCTTTAAGGGTTCTCATGGCACGTGCGGATACACGAACCGTCTTCGGTTTACCGTCGACAATCATATGAACCTTCTGAAGGTTGACATTCCATTTACGGCGTGTAGCGCGCAGGGAATGCGAGCGCCTATTTCCTGACAGTGGTTTTTTACCGGATACGGCACAGACTCTTGACATGACCATAACCTCCTTATCTTCGCAATCGCCTATTTAATTTATCACGGATTATTTTGAATTGCAACAAAAGAAACATGTTATTTTTCACAGAGATTCAGGTCCTTTCGAAAAATTGCCAAAAACATAGGTCTAAACACGGATTTAACCTATTTTTTCATCTTTATCTATGATAAAATACCTATACGCATGGGAGGATAGTCCATCGTGAGCGATAAACAGATTTTTGCTTCATTAGAAATTTCTGATCATGAAATACGTCTTGTCATAGGCGAGTTTTTTAATACCAGGTTCAATATCATCAAGGTTGAACGGGTCAGTGTCAATGCTTTTACACCGGATGGAGCGATCAATACTGATGCGGTCGTCTCGGGGATCCGTACTGCTGTAGAGGATGCCGAGAAGATGATCGGAGCTTCTCTGGAAAAGGTTATCCTGGCGATTCCTTCAAGGAATATGAAACGTTATTCCGTAAAAGTTACCGTACCAATCCGCGGTATTGACGGTGAGATCACTGCCGGAGATATCATCCAGGCACAGAATAACGCCCAGACCCTGAATATCGATAAGAATCTGGCATTGATCCAGACACAGTGCATCAAGTACTGGGTCAACGGTATTTCTTCCCGCAGAATACCTATCGGGGAGAAAGCCAGTGAACTGACGATTGACATTGATCTGCTTTGCGCAGACCGTGATACAGCTTATGAACTGGTCGGATGTGTGGAAAATTCCGGATTGCAGGTCATGGATATCTTCCTGGATATCTTTGCGATTGGTGATGAAGCAGCTCTGTTCGAACAGTCCATGGACAGAAATATCGTTATTCTCAAGGTAGAGCGTACCGGAACGACATTGGGTCTGATCTCCAAGGGAAGGCTGATCCAGTGTATAGAGATTCCTACCGGCGTAGGTTCCTTTGCGGAAGCCGTCGTGGATCAGTACGCATTGCAGAGAGAATATGCGGTGGAACTGATCAAGTACAGCGCCCGTCTGAATGAGAAGGGAACCCTCAGTAATCCTGTTCATCTGTGGCAGGATGGGGAAGAAACCCGCAAGATCACAGAAAGAGAACTATGTGACTGTATCCGTCCCCGTGTAGATGAGTGGGTTGACGAAATGGAAAAATTGTGCAGTGGAATCTTGCAAGCAGGTCGTACTACTGTTATTATAACGGGAGAGGGCGGCGAGATGCAGGGCCTCAGTGATCTCCTGAAGAGGAAACTGGACTGTGAAGTTCGCAGTTATATTCCGGAGACATTGGGCGGCAGGAATGCAGGGCTCTCTACATGCTTAGGTTTATTCTATGCTTATAAGGATAAACTTCCGATCAGCGGATATGCGGACAGCAGTCTGGATCTGGAAGCGTTCCTGAATGCGGTAAGTTACCGGAGCAAGGATAAAAAAGAAGTAAATCAGGAAGATACTCTGACAAAAAAGATTAAAGGTATATTTAACGGTAAAAGATAAGAGAGGGAAGATGTATGGCAGATTTATCTTATAACCAGGTCGCTAAGATCAAGGTGTTCGGTATTGGCGGTGCAGGAAGCAACGCCGTCAATCGTATGGTACAGGAAGGTGTGCAGGGTGTTGAGTTCTTTGTAGCTAACACTGATCTGCAGGCACTGGATGTTTCGCCTGTAACAAACAAGATTCAGCTTGGCAGAGAAGGTCTCGGTGCCGGAGGAAACCCGGACAACGGACGTAAGGCTGCAGTGGAAAGTGAAGCTGAAATCAAACAGGCTATGGAAGGTGCCGATATGGTATTCCTTACCGCAGGTCTTGGCGGCGGAACAGGAACCGGTGCATCTCCTCTGTTCGCAAAGATTGCGAAGGAACTGGGATGCCTGACTGTTGGTATCGTTACGAAGCCGTTCTCTTTTGAAGGACGCAAACGTATGATCCAGGCAGAACAGGGTCTTGAACAGTTAAAAGAATATGTAGATAGTCTGATCATTATCTCCAACAATAAAGTTCTGGAAGTTATCGGACATATTCCGTTCGAGGATGCGTTCAAGGAAGCTGACAACATTCTGAGACAGGGTGTTCAGACCATTACAGATCTGATCGCTGTTCCGGCAATGATCAACCTTGACTTTGCGGATATCAAGAGCGTTATGGAAGGTCAGGGCAGTGCTTTGATCGGTATCGGTATGGCTTCCGGTGAAAACAAGGCGAAGGATGCGGCTACAAAAGCGATCCAGTCACCTCTGCTTGAAGCTCAGATCAGCGGCGCTAAGAGTGCGATTGTCAACGTTACCGGTGGTGTCAGTATGTCCGCATACGATGCTCAGGAAGCTGTTGACTTCATCCGTCAGGCTGCCGGCAATGACATCGATATCATCTTCGGTGTAGCGATCAATGACAAGATCGGTGAATCCATTATTGTTACTGTAATCGCAACCGGATTTGATCTGCCGAAGTCCACACTTCTGGAAGAACAGAGAAAGCAGTCCAGCCCGTTATCCACAGCACCGAACAATGTTGTGGTAAATAACGATGCTTCGGATGTAACATTCTCTACATTCTCCACAGTTGAAGATGTTACAGAAACTAACAACTCCAACGTTCCGAATTTCTTTAACCGTAAGTAATATAGTCTGATTTATTTCGTATTATAAGCAGTTATGGTCAACATAGCTGCTTTTTCTTCAGGAGAAACCCATGAGTCGTACAAGAATCAATCTTTATCTGAACTATCATGAGAAAGACCCGGAACATTATCCGTTCTTTCGTTTTCATCCTGATCCTGTAACAGATCTCATGTTTGAAAAGAATGCAGATCAGATTTGTGACTGCTGCGGGTCTTTTTCCGCGTTGATGTACCACGGTCCGTTCCACACGGATCTGGATGAACCGGACAATATCTGCCCGGTATGTATCGCCAATGGAAAAGGAGCGGAAAAATACGGGTATGAATATCAGGACAGGGAAATGTCTGATCCTGTGGATGATCCGGATATCGTGGATGAGTTATCCCTCCGTACACCTGGAGCGTTTATGTGGATCAATGCCTGCTGGAGGGCACACTGTAACGATTACTGCGCTTATATCGGAGCCGTAGATGTAGAAGATCTGAAGGATCCGGAGATTCTGAAAGCTGTTCAGGAAGACTTGAAAGAAGGGGAGACGCTGGAGGAAGCTGTAGAAGAACTCTGTACATCGGATATACTTGTCTGGCATCTGTTTCAATGTCTTCACTGTCAGAAGTATTTCCTGTACAGGGAGTACATCATTGACTGATGATGTATAATGTAGACAAAAGAAGGTGGATCTATGGACAAGAGAGAAAAATCCTGCGGCGCTGTAGTATACGACAAGCTGAATGACAAATATCTTTTGATTCGTCACAATCTCGGACATTGGGGTTTTCCCAAGGGGCATGTGGAAGAAGGGGAAACCGAGCAGGAAACCGCAATGCGTGAAGTACAGGAAGAAACCGGATATGAGATCCGTATTTTTGACGGCTTCCGGGATATGACCTGTTACAGTCCCAAACCGGGAGTCATGAAGGACGTTATCTACTTTACAGGAGAAGTTGCCGGCGGAGAAGCGGTTCCTCAGGAAAGCGAAGTATCCGAAGTACGCTGGGCATCTCTCAGTGACGCCTACAGTCTGCTTACTTTTGACAATGATATTCATCTTCTGAAGAATGTTGTGCAGTATCTGAAACTGAATGTTAAGGAAGAAACGGAATGAGGTATACCGGTCATCGTAAAACTGTAAATACGAATCTTCTGACCGGAGAAAGAATCACCCAGGCTCTGCCCGCAATCGATCTGCTGGACACATATCTATATCGTGATGAGACGAAAGAGTATGCGTTTCACTGGTATAAGAAAGGGGATCAGATCTTGGTGTTTTTCCCTGCGGACACATCTTACGAGGAGTATCCTCTGGAAAGATTTCTGACCCAGATCATCAAGGAATATCATCCTGCGAAACTGGTCTGTCCCGCAGCGCCTAAACAAAGTCTTCCGGTTCTCAGCAGGAATCTGTTCTATCCCAAGGGAAAAGATATGCAGAGGATCATTGAACCATGGCGGTACTGTATCAGTGATAAGGCATTTGATCTGGAGGGATATATCATCAACCAGGGCTTGATGGCCAGTCTTCCGTTTGGATTCTTTAACACAAAAGATAAGGGATGCGGATGGATCTCTGCCTACAATCTCCTGAAACTCTGCGGTAAGGAGAAGGAAATGCAGGAAGTAGCCAGAGGTCTGGAT
>JAFWFE010000067.1 GCA_017512555.1 Solobacterium sp.
ATAAAACATGACAGTGTTATTCTCTGACACCATATATGTTCCTGAACAGATTTATTATATCGCAATCTATGTGATCTACGTACCGGTCATAGAAAAAGCGGCAGCTTCGTGCATACCGCTGTAGTAGTGATTACTTATCTGGCAATACCGGACTTCTGTAATGCCCGTACGATTGCGGGGATCAGCACCAGTTGTATACCGATGCCCGGAAGTCCTGTCACAAAGTAAGCTGTGACCCAGGCTGCCATGGAATAGCTTCCGGCATTGAGGATCAGTGCTCTTACCAGACCGGCAATGATACGTCCGCATAACATAGTCAGGATCAGGACGATATAGTTCTTGGCAAGGGAATCTTCCATCTTCAGTGTTTTCATCAATAAACCGGTCATCAAGCCGTATACAGTTAATTCCACAGCCATGGCAGGCAGTACCGGTGCCGGCGGCATACCGGTCAATACGCTGGACAGGATCGGTGTCAGCAGACCGCAGATACCTCCGCATACCGGTCCCAGCAGCATACCGCATACTAATACGGGAATATGCATAGGCGCAAAAATACTTCCGGCATTGGGCACACCGTGGAATGCCATCGGTAATACCAATCCTAACGCAATAAATAAACCAGTCAGTACAATATCTTTTGTTTTCATCTATAAACCTCCACAATAAAAGACATTGTCCCTCTTCTGAAGTCCATATGTCTTCTTGACATATATTGATAAATAAACAGGATCAGTGCTTCTGCACTATTTCTTATTCTTCATTAATTCAGCGATCTTGATCTTCAGTGCTTCATACGCTTCCTGCGGTTCTTCGTACTGAAGTGTCAGTTTTTCCATCGGGCAAAGATCTGTCTTTGTCTGGTTGAGGATATTGTCGATCAGTGAATCATACGTATAGTTTATACCGTATTTTTCCAGTACCGCAAGTCCGTTTCTGCTCATCAGTTCGGCATGGACTTCTGTCACACCAAGGATCGTATACAGGAACGCTGCAGCTCTTCCGATCACCCTGTCTGCGGCACTGTATCCATGGAAGTCTTTTCCTTCACGGATCCATGTCATCAGCGGTTTTACTCCGTGATCTTTACTGGTCAGGACATCTTCTCCCTTACATACCACACAGGTGATATCCTCCGTCAGGAGTTCTCTGGCATGGATGATATCTTGATTATTCATCTTGAGTTTCATTCCTTTCTGTTGAATATCATAACAGTTAAAGTATACTTCAGGACAGTTTTTTTCAGGATTATTTACGATATAATTTATACATGTTACATACTATAGGCAGAATCTGTCTGAAAGGAGATATTCCATGACAAATAACGCTAAACTCAAGCTTGTAATTCTATCCATTTCCCTGCTACAGATGGGCACAACAGCGATTGCGTCTATCCTGGGAAGTATTGCCGGAAGTTTCCCGGATGAGTCCAGTACAGCCGTACAGTTACTGATGACCTTCCCTTCCTTGTTTGTGCTGGTATTCGCGTTATTATCCCCGATGATTTCTACCAGGATCGGAAAGAGAAATACCATTCTGCTTGGGTGTGTATTGTTTGCGGTAAGCGGTATCTTATCCTGGATGATTCATCACTCCCTGACCTTGTTGTATATCTGGGCAGCGATGATGGGGATTGGTATCGGGCTTGTGGTGCCGATGGCTACCGGATCGGTAGCGGAATTCTTCACCGGCAGTGAACAGAGAGACTTGATGGGATGGCAGTCCAGTGCCGCAAATATCGGAGCGATGTTGATGACCTTTGCGGGTGGTTATCTGGCCATGATCCACTGGTCCTGGAATTATCTGGTTTATCTGATCATCTTACCGGGGCTGTTCCTGACCTGGCTGTATTATCCCAAAGAATCTTCCGGAAAGAAAAGTGAATTGCCGTTTAAGTATCTGGGAATCTCCAGAGTGGCATTATGTTGTCTGCTTGCCTGTTCCACTACCTTGTTCTTCAACATGATTCCGACAAATATATCCATGTTGGTCAGAGAGAATGGTATAGGCTCCAGCGCACAAGCTGGCAATGCGGCAACATTACTTCTCTTATCAGGCACATTGATGGGTATTGTCTTCGGCAAAGTATCCGCGAAATTAGGCAGATATGTGATTCTTTTCGGTCAGGGAATGTTGCTTATCGGTATGTTTATTCTCAGCCGTGCACAGTCCTTACCAATGGTATATCTAGGCTGTCTTACGGGAGGATGCTCAATCAGTTCGATCATGCCGATGTGCATGCTTGGTTCCGCCAAGGCTTCCGGCAACGGCGCAGCATCCGGTGCTTTACAGATGGGTGCCAGTAATCTCGGCGCGTTCTGTTCTCCGTTTATCACCAATCTGGCAATGAAGATCACCGGTACGGTCAGCGTCAGCGGGCGTTTCCAGACAGGAATATATCTGGTTCTGATTGCCATGGTGATCACTTTCTTTGCGATCAACGCGATAAACAAGAAGGAAAAACAGACAAACTGAGTTCTTCCAGGTAGTATTCACAAAACAAATACCACGATTACGTATCGTGGTATTTTTGTCTGTACGAACTTACAGTTAGTGTTTTATCTCTTTCGGAGGATATCCAGGGTATGGTTTGAGGCACCGACCAGGTCTTGTCTTTCACATGTGCTGAAGTGATAGTTCATCCATTGGTCAAATGTCTCCTCATCCATGGCGTCGATCACATTTCTCATGTAATGGGCAGGACCATCTGTGGCGATCAGCTTGATGTGCTCCACATCAAACATAGAATTGAGTTCTTCGATTTCTTCTGTACGGATCAGGTCAAAGATTTCTTTCGGTTCACTGACACAGTGCCAGTCTTCCGTAATCAGGTGGCTATCCAGCACTTCACGGAGTTTGTTTTTCCCGAAGACATACTGTAGGATCGTAGCTTCATTCATACAGTACGCGACCATAAGATAACCGCCGGGTTTTGTCACACGCACTGCCTCAGAAAGTGCCTGTATCTTATCTTCTTTCGTGAACAGATGATACATCGGTCCTAAGACGAGGGTCAGATCATAGCTGGAATCTTCCAGGAAGGATAAATCCAGCGCATTTCCCTGCCATACGGCAATATCTTCTTCACCGGTGAGTTTTCCTGTCAGTACATCGATATTATGTTCAATCAGTTCTACAGCTGTAACACTGTATCCCTCTCTTGCCAGAGCAATACTGTATCTTCCGGTACCTGCGCCGATTTCCAGAATCTGCTTGTTTGTGTCACCTTGGAGATATTCATGAATGTATTTCATCGTTGTCAGATATTCCACCTGTCCGTGACGGGATGTTAGTCTTCCGTCTTCATCGATTTGGTTATAGTAATCATCTAGGATATTCATGAACAGAATCCTCCCTTTTCCAAGTATTTGATTGTTTTCATTATAAGGGATGAATATACTGTAATAAATCTTTTTCTATTCATTCATCTGTACTAAGATTGATTCATAGAGAGTTGATGGTGATCTGATGAAACAATATATCGTGGACGCATTTACCGATCATCCGTTTGCGGGGAATCCGGCAGCGGTCTGTGTCATGGAGAAATGGCCTTCGGATGAGGCTATGATGAAACTTGCCCGAGAGAACAATCTTTCGGAAACTGCCTTTCTAGTCAAAGAAAATCAGGGATACCGTTTACGCTGGTTTACACCGGGAACGGAGGTGGATCTGTGCGGGCATGCGACCCTGGCATCTTCATATGTGATATTCAACATCTATGAGAAAGATAGTGATGTTATGCATTATTATACCCGCAGTGGTGAATTGATTGTTAAGCGTCAGGGAAATCGTTATGTCATGGACTTCCCTACCTTCGATCAGAAAGAAATACCGGTGACGGATGACATGGAGAGAGCATTCGGTGTACGGCCGGTGAAGGCTCTTCTGGACATGGATCTGGTATGTGTGTTTGAAATGGAAGAACAGGTCAGGGAGATGACCCCGGATCAGACATTATTACTGGAGCTTCCCGGAAGATTGCAGAATGTGACAGCAGCAGGTAAACATGCAGATTGTGTATCCCGCAGTTTCGGGCCGAAGGTTGCGGTTCCGGAGGATCCTGTGTGTGGATCTGCACATTGTCAGATTGCGGATTACTGGGCTTCTGTGCTGAACAAGAAAGAGATTCATGCGTATCAGGCTTCCGCAAGGGGCGGAGATTTGTACTGCGAGATTTTGGGGAACGGCAGGATCGCCATTGCAGGTGAAGCTGTATTGGTGATGGAGTCAGAGATCTTCGCGGAATTATAAAAGATTCTTGTTATACATATACTGAAACTAAAAGATCACCTGTAACGGGTGATCTTTACTATACTCAATACTTGTGTAGTACAGGCTACAGGTATTGGATCATTTCTCCCAGTGATTCATAGATACATGTGGGCTGTACTTCTGAGCCGGGAACCATGTCTATTGTTGTCTCTCCGGTAAGGACGAGGAAGCCTCTGGCGCCGTTGTTTACACCGGTAGCGATATCCGTATACAGGCGGTCTCCGACAAATGCCATCTGCGCCGCGGGAATATCGGTGATTCGTTCCAGCATCTCTACGGTCTCTTTAAAGGGTTTTCCCAGGTAGCGTGGTGTTACTCCGGTGGAGGCAGTGATCAGTGCGCACATGGCTCCGCAGTCCGGCATGAAGCCATCTTCCGTAGGACAGTTGATATCCATGTGTGTGGCGATAAAAGGTACACCGTTACGTACATACCGGCAGATCTTATCCATTTTTTCATAGGTAAGTGAAGTGTCAAAGCTTTGTACAACTACATCCGGATCTTCCTGAACCAGGTGCAATCCCCTTTTCAGCCAGTTCTCTTTCAGTACATCCGTTCCGTTCAGATAGATACGTGCACCAGGATATTCTTTTTCCAGGAATTCCGCGCAGACATCTCCGGCAGTAATGATCCGGGATATATCTGTTTCGAGACCTAATTTCTTCAGTTTCTGTACATAGATTTCCGGTACTCTTGAGGCATTGTTGGTGAAGTAGATATATTCACGGTCAGGGTCTTTCTCCAGTGTATGAATAAACTCTGCGGATCCCGGAATCATACGGTCACCAAGATAAACCGTACCATCCATGTCCAACACGAAGAGTTTTACATCTTTCAGGGCATCTTTCTTTGTGTACATATTACTCACCTGACTTTCTGTACCAGATTACATTTAACATTCTAACATACCACGGATAGATACATAATCTTGTGTATCAGAAGAGATATAATTTGAAGAAATATTACAGGTAAAAGTGTTCTGGAAAAGACATATAAAAGGATGAAGAGATGTTCTCTCCACCCTTTCTTGGTTCATCAGTGCATACTCGTACTTATGTACTTAGGTTGTTTAGTTGCTTAGGAATCTCATAATACCCTGCCACCAGGTTTGTATACTTCTCTGTCCGATCTTGAACTTGACGGTCTTTGTGCCGCCATAATTACCGATGCCCTGGAAGGTTACTTTTGCAGTACCTTTCTTCACATTATTGGTGTACCCAGTAATGATGTAATCTGTACCAAACTGCAGATTCTGCACTTTCTTTCCAAGCTTTATGCTGGTGATATCCTCTGCGGTGATCGTTACCGGGCTGCCGGTATACTCCTTATTGGCGATCTTAAAGGTCATCTTCGAGATGTCCATGCCAGAAGGAAGGATACGGTATGTAGCACTGATACTCTCATTGGTATACTTGCCTTTACCTGTAACAGTGACTTTCACAAAGGAATTGGCTTGTACTACATCCGTAGCACCTATGACTCGGATCACATTACCATATTCATCTACTTCTTCATAGACATAAGCTTTATCGTAATCTGTACCTGCTGTCAGTTTCTTCCCGTCTGTATCTTTGATCACAGGTGTTCTTCTGTACTTGCCTGCCTTAGCACTGTATATCAGATCTTTGGCTGTAATGGTTGTCTCTGTGAAGTGCTTTGGCAGGATACTGAATGTCTTTGTTACTGCAGGATTGCCTTTATAGTTACCCTTGAAGTTAACTGTAACAGTTCCCTTGCCGTCTCCTACGACATTATTCTTTCCATACTTGACTGTATAA
>JAFWFE010000068.1 GCA_017512555.1 Solobacterium sp.
CTATAGTATTCAGCACGCATGAGGGATTTACGATGATTCTCTCTTTCCACATATAACTTGTAAAGCAGATAACGTAAACATAAAACGGCAGTTTACTCCAAAACTGTCGTTTCATTCAAACATTTACTTCTCTTGGTTTCTGACAAAACAACTCTCTTTACTGTGTTTTCATCTCTGACAGAATACTATCGTATTTTTCCGGGGTAAGATCATTCAGTTCACAAACTACCTGTTTGATCTTTTCTTCAGATGCACCGACAGAACGCATGGCAAGTACAGTATTCTTTATTCCCTGGATTCTTTCCTGTTCTCTGGCTTCTGCAGCACGTTGTTCCGCCAGTCTCTCCATCTTCTCACCGATCGTCATAAACCGTTCTCTCCAATCCTTGTTGTACCGGACTCTCTCTGACGCTTCCTCGATCTCCTGCGTGAGATCATCTTCTCTTACTTCTCCCGTCCGGATGTAATCTAACAGTGTATTCAGGGATTCGTCTTCTGTTTCCTCTCCCCTTGTGTTTAACACTATTATATCACGCCCGTCTTCCAGGTACTCTCCGGTCTCTTCACAGCGGTTATGAAATGAATACTTCTGCAGTCCATCCCCAAACGGATCATAATCACAGATAAAGATGATATACAATGGCTGTAACTCTTCGTATCTTCCTCCGTCGTTGATCTGTTCGATATCCTTGGCAGACTGATAGTATCGTATCCTCTTCTCGATCTCCTTCTCCGTACTTACCTGCATCTCCACACAGTAGATCGCATCATCTCCCTCAAACGTGACATCCAGGCGTACTTTCTTGAGGATGGGATCTGCGGTGACCCAGTCCTGTTGTCTGAGATTATGGATCTTCGTGATCTTCCTGCCGGTGATCACTTCCGTCATTTTGCGTACAATCTCCGGATTCTCGTTACATACCGCGCTGAACAGGAAATCATTCTTAAACATCAGATTCTCAAATTTGATCATTCCCGAGTTCTCCTTTCACCTGTCCTATACCCGGTTTTTGGAGAATTCCCTGCTTATGCATGTAAAAAACAGCAGTTCCTGTAAAACTGCTGTCTTATTATCCGGTTCGCTGATGACCAGTTATGAATTCATCACCTTGTCAAAGAGATCCAGCATACCTCCTACTACGATCTGGTCATTCTGGCCTTCTTTGATCATCCCGTAAGACTGGAACACTTTCTTCCCGGTAGAAGCGTTATCCAGCAGATAACCTACCCATGGTGTACCTGTATAGGTCACGATCAGCGTATGTGCATACGGGGAAGCTTTCTTACACATCATACCGATCTCATTATACAATTCCGCCCCAAGGCCAAAGTACGCGATATCACCGAAGGTAACGACCTGCGCCAGTGCCGGAGCCCATTCACCACTGAGTGTGGTATCTGCCAGTTTCTTCTCCTGTTTCACGTTCGGAATGACATGGAGGTTATCTACCAGCTTTCTGTGCCATGCGCGGTCAATTCCCTCCGGGAATTTCTGTGTCGGGAAGTATAACTCACTCTTCACACCCCTGATTTCCGCATGGTCCTTATACGTTGTGATACCCTTCAGAACACGGATCACATCCATGGCGATCTTCTGTCCTGTGGCTACACCAAGCAGGTATGTCGTACCATTCGGCAGCTGTCCGTGATACATCGTCTGATTATCATCAAATAACTGGATAAAGCCTGTAAATGCAGGATTCTGGTTTCCTGCCGCACCGGGCTGCCATAAGACTACCGAGCCGGGATACTGTCTTTCCACATAACTTGTACAGATGCCCGGGAAGTCGCAGGTTACCTTCATCTTGCCGTCCGCGTCAATAGCGCAGAAGGACATCACGGAGTGGATCGCGTAGTTGGCGATAGCCGCGATCAGCTGATCATTCTCATCCACAAACTTCACTACAGCCAATGTCTTATCACTGCATCCTTCCCAGTTGACACCCTGCATCCAGTAACCATCATCAAACAATTCATCACGGTTAACATTCTGGTAACACTTGCCTTCACCGTATCCGTACCTGGCAGGACGCAGATTCTGAATCGCTTCGCCGACGACCTTTACCGCGCCGTCCATGACATGTTCCGTCCAGCGGATCACTTCCGGGGTATCTACAGAAGCCACCTGGGCTGTGGAAGCCTTGTGGTCAGCACCTGCCACATGCGGGGCACTGTGATTATGTGTACCGTTCAGGATCATGTTTTCCTGACGTATGCCGTACTTTTCTTCGATTTGTTTCCGCAGTTCATCCGCATGCGGTACATTTCCCAGTTCAAAGGATTCAAACAGGAACAGGGTCTCTCCGTTGTCGATTACGATTGCCCGGGCATGTAGTTCTTCTCCTTCACGTACAGCTTCATACTGCCCGCCGGAGAATGCCTGCGGAATCGGTAACAATCCTTCCTGATTCGGGGAAATATCCACCTTCGCGGCGCCTACTCTTAATTGTTTAGTCATTGTGAATACCTCTACTTTCTCAATCTATCAAGTTCTGCATACATCCTGCAGTTTATTTCTTCAGTGACCGGATCACCTGGTTTAGCTCTTCTCCCTGACACGGATAACACACCAGCCGGTATACACCGTCTTCGTAAGTGATCACAGACACATCCCCGTTACTCATCACGACTTTCTTGTTGAAGATATTCTTTCCGGTAAGTGCGCGTAACGCATAGCGGTAAAAACTGCCGTGGCTGACAACCAGGACCTGATCCCCGTCTTCGCACTGATCAACCATGGTCTGGAATGCCCTGCCGGAACGTGTAACCATATCCTGAGTGCTTTCGCCGCCGACTGCGTGAAAACTACCGATCATATGCATGAAGATGATTGGAATCAGGTGTTTTCTGGAAGGTTTCCCATCCAGACTCCCGAAGTCCATTTCCATCAAGTCATCCAGCGGAACAACGGGCAAATCTCTGTCACCCAGCAGGATCTTTGCGCTGTCCATGGCTCTGCCCAGAGAAGACGAGAAACAACGGTTAAAGGGAACCTCCTTCAGTACTTCTGTTGTTTTCTGCAGTCCCTGTTTTCCTTCTTCTGTCAGCGGGGAATCCAGCTGTCCCTGCATGATTCCCAGACGGTTATACTCGGTTTTCCCGTGTCTGGTATAGTAGAATGTTACCTTCATGATTCACCTCATACAACTCTTCACAAATGCCTGGAACAGAAGATCTTGTTCAGTGCTGTCATACATCATCTCGGGATGCCACTGCACGCCTACCGCAAACTTGTTTTTCGTATACACGACGGCTTCGGTCACATGGTCACCGGATACACCCGCCAGAGTCAGTCCCTCACCAAGATCCTTTACGGCCTGGTGATGATAAGAGTTCACCATGATTCTCTGTTTCCCGTAGATCTCGGCCGGCAGAGAACCACTCTCCAGCAATACTTCATGCCAGCCTTCATTCCTGGGACGATCCCCGCCGGAATGATTCTGATACCCGGCTTTCTGCAGATCCTGGTATAACGTGCCTCCGCATGCGACATTCAGCACCTGTATGCCCCGGCAGATCGCCAGCAGACTCTTATCTCTCTCCAACGCATATCTTGTCACAAACAGATCCTGTTCATCTCTCTTTGTACAGAAACTGCCGGTATACGTATTCTTTTCCCCATATCGGGAGGGATCCATGTCATGTCCGCCGGAAACCAGAAGACCATCACAACGGTCCAGCAGTTCCATGAGATTATCCGGATCTGCCATGGTCGGCAGCCACACAGGCATCCCGCCGGCACGTTCGATTGCCCGGATGTAATCCACTGCCGCATAATCAAAATACTGCCCTTTAGCCCCTAACTGGCTCGCATCCGCAATCACATTATCTTCCTGATAATTCATGGTTATCCCGATCCATGGCCTCATACCCAAACTCCTGTAAAACAAATAGTCTATATACATGTTAACATTGTACCGCCGTACAAAAGAAGACCGTTTCTCCCGGTGATCACAGGATATACATATCTTTTTTTCTTTCTAAACTGAAAGTGTTATTTTTCTCTGTGAAATAGGTTAACATTATAGGGAGAAGAAGGAGTGAACTATGAAAACAATCTCACCGTTACAGAAAGAAAGATTAACGTATCAGCCTAAACTTCCGGGAATGCTCAGACATGGGATCTCTGAGATTTCCGTCAGAGAAGGAGAAGTAACACAGAGCGTAGCCGATCAGGAAAAGATCCACGCATTATTCCCAAACACTTACGGTAAAAGAGAAATTACCTTTGAAAAGGGACAGAATACATCTGCACCTAAGAAACAGGTTGTCGGTGTCATCCTCTCCGGCGGACAGGCTCCGGGCGGACATAACGTTGTCTGCGGTCTCTATGATGCCTTAAAAGCCACCAACAGTGAAAACGTCCTGCTTGGCTTCAAGGGCGGACCCAGCGGACTCCTGGAAGACAACTTTCTGACCTTTGATGATGAATACATCAACCAGTTCAGAAATACCGGCGGATTTGACATCATCGGTTCTGGCAGAACTAAACTGGAAACCCAGGAACAATTCGCCATTGCGGCTGAAGTATGCAAGAAGCACGGCGTAACCGCAATCGTCATCATCGGTGGTGACGACTCCAACACCAACGCTGCTGTCCTGGCAGAATACTTTGCGGCACACAATACCGGCGTACAGGTCATCGGATGCCCGAAGACCATTGACGGAGACCTCAAGAACGAAGATATCGAATGTTCCTTCGGTTTTGACACTGCCACAAAGACTTACAGTGAACTGATCGGCAATATTGAAAGAGACGCTAACTCTGCCAAGAAGTACTGGCACTTCATCAAGGTTATGGGCCGTTCCGCATCCCACGTCGCCCTGGAATGCGCGCTGGAAACCCAGCCGAACATCTGCCTGGTATCTGAAGAAGTTGCGGCCAAGAAGATGTCTCTCTCCCAGATTGCGGACTATATCGCTGACGCGGTAGAAGCCAGAGCTGCGAGAGGTATGAACTTCGGTGTAGCGATCATCCCGGAAGGTGTCGTGGAATTCGTACCGGAATTCTCTGTACTGATTCAGGAGATCAACGAACTTCTGGCTGGTAAGAAAGCCGATGAATTCAACGCCCTGACCACCTGGGCAGAGAAGTATGCCTTTATCGAAAACGGTCTGACCAAGGAATCCATGGCTGTCTTCGCGATTCTTCCGGAAGCGATCCAGCAGCAGTTATTCCTGGAAAGAGATCCTCACGGTAACGTACAGGTATCCCTGATTGAGTCCGAGAAGTTATTCTCCGCCATGGTCAAGGCTAAATTAGACGAAAGAAAGAAAGCCGGCACATACAAGGGTAAATTCAGTGCCCAGCATCATTTCTTCGGTTACGAAGGAAGATGTGCGTTCCCGTCCAACTTTGACGCGGATTACTGTTACTCCCTTGGCTACAACGCATTCATGTTAATACAGTACGGATATACAGGATATCTCTCCAAGATCTCCAACCTGTCCAAACCTGCGGAAGAATGGGTAGCCGGCGGTATGCCTATCACCAAGATGATGAATATGGAAAGAAGACACGGTGAAGATAAGCCTGTAATCCGTAAAGCTCTGGTAGAACTTGACGGCAAACCGTTCAAGTACTTTGAAGCGAACAGAGAAACCTGGGCTGTAGAAACCGCTTATACATATCCGGGTGCGATCCAGTACTACGGACCGTCTTCTGTCTGTGATCTCACCACCAGAACTCTGGCACTGGAAAAAGAATAATCCTGAAGGACCGGTATTACCCGGTCCTTTTCAATTACGGGTTTGACATTTTCTATAAATCGGCTATGATAGTGAATGCTCGGAGGCGAGTCATTCAGGGAAATGATGAACCGGATAAGGCACTGATTGAGATATCAGTATCTTATCCGGTTATTTTTTTGGAGGTATCTACATGACAAGAGGAAATTTTACCGAAGGAAAGATTCTTGGGCTACTATTAACATTCGCGTTACCGGTATTACTGGCGCTTTTACTGCAGTCACTGTACGGTGCTGTAGACCTCATGATCGTCGGACAGTATGCGACAAGCGCAGATGTATCTGCTGTCTCTACCGGGGCGCAGACATTGATGATGATCACCGGTGTAATTGCCGGATTGGCTATGGGTACAACGATCCTGCTAGGACAACAAATCGGTGAAGGCAACGGGAAACAGGCAGGGAATACCGTCGGCGCAAGTATTGTATTCTTTTTCGGTTTTGCGGTGATTCTGTCCATAATCATGTCTTTGGGCACAAGGGGAATCGCGTCCCTGTTAAACGCGCCGGAAGAAGCTTACGAAGGCACCTGCGCATATATGTTGATCTGTTCGCTGGGGCTGGTATTTATTACTGCCTATAACCTTCTGGGTTCTTTATTCCGTGGTATCGGGAATTCCCGTATACCTCTGTTAAGCGTCGCAATCGCGGCAGTAGTGAATATCTTCGGAGATCTGTTCCTGGTCAAAGGTATGGGTCTTGGGGCTGCCGGAGCTGCTATGGCCACCGTATTCTCCCAGGCAGTCAGTGTACTGTTATCCCTGTTACTGATCCGCAGGATTCCCCTGCCGTTTTCCTTCCAGAAAAGTAATATCCGTTTTAAACGTAAGATCACCGGCAAGATCATCCAGTTTGGTTTCCCGATCGCTTTTGCGGATCTGCTGGTAGGCATCAGCTTCATGATCATCCTGGCAATCGTCAACTCACTGGGACTGATTGCCAGTGCCGGTGTAGGTGTAGCCGAAAAGGTCTGTGCCTTTGTGATGTTGATGCCAAGCGCGTTTGGTCAGTCCATGGCAGCGTTTGTAGCCCAGAATTACGGGGCAGGCAAGATGGACCGCGCAAACAAGGCATTGCTGTACGGCATCAGTGTTTCGCTTTCCTTTGGCGTTGTCATGGCATATCTCTCTTACTTCCACGGGGATCTCCTGTGCAGCATCTTCTCCAAGGATCCTCAGGTCGTCTCTGCCGGCTGGGAATATCTGAAAGCTTACGCAATTGACTGTATGTTAGTCAGTATCTTCTTCTGCTATACCGGTTACTTCAACGGATGCGGGTATACAAAGTTCGTCATGGCACAAAGTATTATCGGTGCTTTCGGTGTACGTGTTCCCTTCTCCTACTTCATGTCTAAACAAGTACCTGTATCTTTATTCAAGGTAGGACTTGCGACCCCTGCGTCTTCTTTTGTACAAGCTGTACTGTGTATTCTGTACATGGTGTTTGTGGTCAGGAAGAGAATCTCTTCAGTACAGGATCTTTCTTCGCGATAACTTAGTTACTGTACGTTTTTTCCTGTAATATCCGGATAATTGTAGATACCGGAGTTTATCTCTCCTGGGATATATATGGGTGTCTGTCAGCGCTTATTTCATGCAGTATAAAAGGGACAGTGGTCAGCTGTCCCTTTTATACCTATCTGTTTTGTTATCAATTGCCGGGTTTTGCGGGCGGTTCTCCGCAAGGGCCTCCCTCAGGTCGTGTTCCGCCCGGAGCACCATCCGGAGGCGTTCCACCAGGACCACCATGTTCTCCGTCATGAGACATTCCGCTATGTCCGCCGGAAGTTACCACAGCTTCGATTCGTTCACCTGTGGATGCTCCTCCGCCATATACTTCACCATTGATATACAGTTTATGTCCGTTCAGATCGACTGCGCCTTCTTCACAGGTCAGACTGGTAATATAAGAGTCTTCTGTCAGTACCCATTTTGAACTGCTGTCCAGTTCCACATACACTTCACCTTCTTCTCCCCCAGGATTAACTGCCCCGGTAAACACCGAGTCATTCGTCAGAATCAGATTTGTATTGGATACACTGTCAACCAGGATATCTCCGCTGATCTCCTGGCTGACTGCAGTCAGAGTTACCTGTCCGCCATTGGATCCTTCGTTACCCCAGCCGGCAGCTGCCGCTCTTAGGAATACGCCTTCCTTATCCTCATTTATGATAGTCGCATCGTTCAGATTGATCTCCGTGACTGTATTGTTTACAAAGAAGATATCACCGTTTTTGTTGGTCAGGGTTCCTCCGGTCATCGTAAAGCTTGAAAGACCCTCTGCCGCATCGCCTGACATGGACTGGTAAACCATAACAGCCTGGTAATAATCGGACTTATTACTGTTCTTTGTGTTGTTATCAGCAGTCAATTCAACGTTATTGAGTGTGACTGAATTTTTACCTTCCACAACGATCCCCTGTGAAGCGGTTGACTCCATAACCGCATCATTCACGGTGATGTCTGCCGTGTAGTAGATAACCGATGAACCTGTTCCGTCTGTCGAGTAAATGCCTCCTGTGACAGTAACTGTACCGCCGCCTCTGTCAGATCTGATTGCTGCCGAGGAGTTTCCGGTTGTATGAATGTTCAGGTTCTCAGCAATCATTGTGCCGCCACCTGTAGTCATAAGTCCGCCAGAACAGTTTCCGGATGTCTCAATGACAGAATCCTTGACGGTCACAACCGTACCATCACCATAACTGAATACTGCATTGGCATGTGTTCCGTTTGTTGTGATAATCATGTCAGACAGTTCAAGTGTTCCGCCGTTTGTCGCAAATATTGCTGCGTTTTCGCCGTAGAAATCTGCTTCATCTCCGCTGGAATCACCGGTCTTGTTTACTGCGGTGTTGGTATATACCAATGACTCACCATCCGCCGTGATGGCATGTTCACCATCTGCCGAGGATTCCAGCGTTTTATTGATTTCTATACTTTCTCCGGAAGGAATAACTACTGCGCTGCCATCAACAGCTGCCGGTATTACTTCTTCTGTACTGTTTTCAACATTTTTTTCTGTATCATCAGAACTGTTGGTTACCGGAGTCTGTGCAGTACAGGCTGCCAATGACACCCCGATGAATCCACATAACAATACCTGTTCAAATCTTTTTATCATATATGTGTCCTCCTGATATCCGAATAATACCGATACTATGTGAACTGTAACTGAACATTGAAAGAAGAAAAAGAGAATTTTGTTTTACAGTAGTACCAAACAAGAAG
>JAFWFE010000069.1 GCA_017512555.1 Solobacterium sp.
CACGATCCAGTGATGAGGACAGAGAGAAAGCAGTTAAAAATCGAAAACTATCATAATTTGTGACATAATTTGTGACAGAAAATCAAAAAGTCCGCTGTTTATGCGGACTTTTATCAGTTTCATGGTGATGCGTACGGGGTTCGAACCCGTGAATGCTGCCTTGAGAGGGCAGTGTGTTAAGCCACTTCACCAACGCACCAGGTAAGGGATCAGAGATCCCTGTTGGTTATGCTGCCAAAGCTCCCTTTGCTGCTTCTACCAGCTCTTTGAAGCCCTTTTCATCATGGATGGCAATCTCACTCAGCATCTTGCGGTTGACATTGATGCCGGCAAGTTTCAGACCATGCATGAACTGGGAATAACTCAGATCATGCATACGGGCTGCCGCATTGATACGGGCAATCCATAACTTACGCATTTCACGCTTTGTCTGTTTGCGGCCGATATAGGAATACTTCAGGGAATGCATGACCTGCTCATGCGCTGTTCTGTAGAGCAGATGCTTACTTCCGAAGTAACCCTTAGCCTGCTTTAATACTCTTTTACGACGGTTTCTCGTCGGTGTGTAACCTTTTACTCTCATCTTCCTTCGCCTCCTTCATTAACCCTGCAGCAACTGCTTGTCACGCTTCATATCACTTGCGGAGACAGTCGTAGGCTTGGATAAATGTTTCTTCTGCTTGTGTGTTTTGTTAGCAGCAAAGTGAGAAATGTAGTTATGACTTCTCTTCAATTTGCCGGAACCTGTTTCTTTCACACGCTTGGCAAATGTCTTCTTTGTCTTCATTTTGATCTTTTTCGGCTTTTTTGCTTTTGCTTTCATATTCTTTCCTCCTGCAGTAGATTACTTTTTCTTTGGAGACAGGACAACCGACATGGTGTTGCCTTCCATGTTGGGGGCTTTTTCTACAATGGCGCAATCCGCCATCTGCTCAATAAACTTATTCATGATTTGTTCCCCGACTTCTTTACGGGTGATCATACGTCCGCGGAAACGCATATCGATTTTGACTTTCTGACCATCTTCAGTCCACTTGCGTGCCTGTTTCAGTTTGGTATCGAAGTCATGCTGATCAATAACCGGAGATAAACGCAGAGGTTTGATCTCAGTCGTATGCTGTTTCTTTTTTGCTTCTCTGGCTTTCTTCTGCTCATTGAAGTGATACTTACCGTAATCCATGATCTTGCATACCGGAGGCTGCGCGTTTGGTGCAACACAGTAAAGATCCAGATTCATTTCATACGCTTTTTCGATTGCTTCGCGGCGCATCATGACGCCCAGTTGTTCACCGGTAGGTCCGATCACGAGTACTTCATGGAAATGAATGTTTTCGTTGACTAATTCTTCAGGAACATTTCGTTTTGGTTTATTGTAATGCAAGTATAACCTCCTTATCAGAAAAGCAGGTACGGAAACCGCACCTGCCTGAAAATACGTATTCATATCGGCATTGACCCAAATCCTTCGGATATCAGGTGAGAAGCGGTCCTTCTGCTTTCCGTAACTACTCGATTATTAAACTATAAACAGTATCTCTTGTCAACACTAAATTTCAAAACCTTCAACGTTGACCTTGACATCATTCACTTTGTATCCGGTCATGAACAGAATATTCTCATAGATCTTATTCTGTACCAGCTCACAGGTTGTATTCACATTGGCACCATACTTGACCTTGATGTCTGCTGTCACTACCAGTTTGTTTTTGACGATCTTCACCTGGATCGGTTTATTGAACTTACCTATACTAGTATATGCGTTTTCAATATCAGAAATAGAGATCTCCGCGATAGACTGGAATACAGACTTGTTGATGGCAATGATCCCGTTGTCATTGTTTTTCTCTTCATGCAAAATAATATAATCTTGTGCCATATTCTTTACCTCCCTGTTATTATATCATGCTCTTCAGCTTAACAAACGCCGAATTGTCTGACTGAGATCTCTCTGCAATGACGGCAGCGCGTTCATCAGTTCTTCGGCAGTTGTATAGCGCAGTTCCGTGTCATCGATGAAGTGTGAGAACCGCACCATCATGTTGTATACTGTCTCCTCTTCCACCATCTTGATACTCCTGCTTGATATCAGCGTATTCGCCAGGGTATCCGCAAAAGCGTCACGGATCTTTGTTCCGGTATCTTCAAGCTGCAGGAAGCGCCGGTTATAGACTGCCGGCTGGATCAGCAGATTGCGGTACGTTACAGCAAATTGTTTGATCACCTCTACAGGGTCATCCTGCTGTAACATGAACAGCACAATGAAGAAGACATGCCACTCAAAATCCTCGTTCATGATCAACTGCCAGAATTGAATCAGCTTGGTGCAGAATGGGTCTGAGGGTATCTCTGTGGTTTCCAGAATGATCGGCTGACGGAAATCAATATCCACAGAACTTAACAAATTCAGGTGTTCCAGGTAATCCAGCATCTTGATCCGGCTGTCGGTATCGTTGATGAATTCATGAATATAGATATACTGGGATAACAGTGCCGCGGATTTCTTGAAGTCCAGCGCAAATCCCATACTGTCTTTCATCTTCTTGTTGATGAATTCAGAAATGGAGGATGCCGTAAGATTCTTGAACGCACGTTCATCAAAACCGATCTGTATATTCTGAGACTGGTAGGAAATTTCATCATAAATCAGTTCCAGCTGATGATCAACAATATCCAGGTTATCTCTGACTGACCCAAGCATATTCTTCAGAAACTGGTCATAGGAGATAAAATCCGGGTTTTTATAGACTACTTCATGTTCGATCTCACTCCAGAATTTATGTACCAGGGATTTGATCTGCAGTTCAAAGTTGATCCTCTGTCCGTTGAAATAATACGCTCCGTCAATCCGGAAGATCGTGAACCCGTTACGTTGTAACTGCGGCTGGATCATATCCAGATTCAGATAAATATTGGGATTGTTGACATACGGGCTGAAACTGCGGATATTGCGGTCGAAGTAATTGAACAGCGCATGATAGATATCCGATTCATTGCGGATAAACTGACACTCCACGGTAATGCCCACAAGATCATGCATATTATCCAGGGTTTCCTTACCATCGGAACAGAATTGGTAAAACTTATTGCGGAGGATCTTCTCTTCGAAACTTTCCGCGGACTTGATCCGGGAATATACGGATACAACCGGAATCTTTGAGTCCGCAATGATATCTTCTATGGCATTACGAAGAACAACCTCCGCATATTCAAATGTAGCGTAACGTTTATGATACTCATTCATTGAATCATTGATAAATTCAAATATCTGAAGCATTGTTGTTACCTCTGTTTCTTTCGAAGCTGTTTGGGATATTTATTCTTGATCACCGTACCGTCACTTCGGCCGATACCAATGCCATACCCATTCCAGGTGAGTATATGCCAGCCTTTGGCACAGGGCACAGACAGCGGTTCGCCGTACATGTAGCGGAGAAATTGTTCATCACTGAGTTCTACGGAGGATACCGGTCTTTTCGCTCTCAGGCCAATACCGTGATCTGGTTCAAAACGGTTGTTCCGCACTTCTCCGAGGCGTACAAATTCACGGATGACACGCAATCCGGAAAGATCAGGAAACGGCACATGACTGCCGTAGATCACGTTATTGCGGATGAGGTAATACGGGTATTCCAGATCTAATGTGTCTGTGTCTGTCATCAGCTTTGCCGGCAGACGGTCGCTTTTCAGCGTAGGAATTGTGGTTTCTTCAGCATCTCCGGTATGGTGCAGACGGCAGAAACATTGTCCTTCTCCCTGCTGCATTGGAAAGATCCGGTAGAATCCTTCACCGGATAGTTTCAGGTAAGAACTGCTTTGTTCATAAGACGCTTCCGGACAAAGTTCCATCTCCGGGTGCTGCCTCAGGAAACGGCGGATCACCCCTTCATTCTCCGTGGTATTAAACGTACATGTACTGTAGACGAGATATCCTCCGGGTTTGAGACACAGATATGCCTGTTCCAGGATCTCACTTTGTCTCTGAGCGCATTCCTGTACATAGTCCGGAGTCCATTGTTCACACGCATAGGGTTCCTTCCGGAACATTCCTTCTCCCGAACACGGCGCATCCACCAGGATCTTGTCAAAATACTGCGGGAAACAGCGGGCAATAGCTGCCGGTGACGCATTGATCACGATACAGTTCTCTGCACCGTGACGAATCGTATTTTCAAGCAGTACAGAGGCTCTTTTCGCATTGATTTCATTGGCGACAAGAATTCCCCTGTTCTGCAATTTTTCAAGGATCTGCGTGGTTTTTGAGCCTGGTGCGGCACACAGATCAAGAACTTTCTCCCCCGGCTGTACACCCAGCAGTTCCACCGGAGCCATGGCCGAAGGTTCCTGTGAATAGATCAGACCGGCATCATACACAAGCTGATTCCCGATGGGCATATCCTCTTCATAAAAGAATCCGTTCTTACAAAATGGGGTTGCCTTCTGCTTGAACCCGCTTAGTTCAAAGAATTTTTCTGGACCGATCTTCAATGTATTTACCCGGAAAGCTCTGTACGGTGTTTCTTCCAGTAATTCCAGATATTCTGTAAATTGATTCCCCAGCAGTTCCCGGATTTGTGTGTAATACTCTTCCTTGATCATGATTTAAGCATTCGTCTGATCGCGTAACGATCCTGTTCCAGCTGCAGTTTCAGATTTCCCACCGAATTAAACTTCTTCTCTTCCCGGACAAAAACCTTGAACTGAAGACGCATTCTCTTATCGTAAAGATCCCCGTTAAAGTCCAGAAGATGTACTTCCAGAGATAACTCCGGAGAATAGTTGAACGTCGGATTATGACCCAGATTGATCATTGCCCGGTAACGCTTATCCTGGATCAGCGCATAACCCGCATAGACACCAGGATGAGGATAGACATACTCTGAAGGAATATGAAGATTGGCCGTAGGAAAGCCGATCTCGTGTCCTTTTCCGTGACCTTTCTTGACGATCCCGTCTACCTCATAGGGATAACCAAGAAGTCTTTCCGCTTCTTCCACATC
Source organism: Solobacterium sp. (assembly GCA_017512555.1). Lineage (GTDB taxonomy): Bacteria > Bacillota_I > Bacilli_A > Erysipelotrichales > Erysipelotrichaceae > Bulleidia. Next base: position 4,998 of record JAFWFE010000069.1, read on the forward strand.
CCCTTCTTCAATCAATTTCACGATTCGTGTACTGGAGATCTTTTCTCCGTGATCAACGATCGGATCAACAATTCTTACCTCATAGCCGCATTGTTCGCGCAATGTATCCGCATTCCCTTCGCCACGATATCCGTAGTGGAAATCAAAGCCGCAGACCAGCCCGCACAAGTCAAAAGAGCCTAAAACCTTATTCTCAAATTCCCGTGGTGAAAGTCGGGACATCTCATAGGAAAACTTCAGGATGAATATATTCTCTATCCCGGCATTGACCGCAAGATTGATCTTCTGCCTGAGCGTGCTGATATGATGTACCTCACTGCCGGGACGGGTAATGGATACAGGATCAGGATCAAAGGTGATCATCGCACTTCCGCAGTGATGTTCCTCTGCCATGGTAATCGTCTGCCGTATCAGTTCCTGATGTCCTTTATGCACACCGTCAAAATAACCGATACAGGCAGCAATCCTGGTCGGTGTTTTCTGCAGATGCTGTAGATCCATATAACGAATACGCATTACCAAAGGCCTCTCAAGCAGTGATATTCCTGGTCGTTCTGATGTTCATAGGCAGCCAGGATCTCACCTTCATATGTTAATAATACTATATCCTCATCGGTTTCCAAAGATACAGGTTTACCATGGTATACCGGTACCGGATCCGTGATTTCAATTAACGGATATCTCGGATCGATGATCTCTTCCGGAGATATTTCGGGATAGTCTCCCCTTTCCAGCTGTTCAAGATCTGCGGCCTGTGCGAGTGTCATATGCTCGATACCGGTACGCACAAGCGAGGTCATCACCGCGAATTCCGATAGTTTCGCAGCATAATCTTCAATCAATGTACGGATATAAGTGCCGGAGGATACCACCGCATCCATCGTATACAGGTTATCCCCTGCAGGATATACCTTCAGAGAAGATACCCGGATCTTCCTGGGTTTCCGGTCTACTTCTTTCCCTTTTCTGGCAAGTTCGTAGAGTTTCTTTCCCTGTACCTTTACCGCGGAATACATCGGAGGGATCTGCTCGGATTCTCCCAGGAAAGACACCGAAATCTTCTTCAGTTCTTCTTCAGTATGAACACCCGGTGTTTTCTGTTGCAGGATATTGCCCCAGATATCTCCCGTATCGCTTCGCATGCCAAAAGAAAACTGCGCCACATAGTGTTTATGATCGCAGATACAATACGGAAGTAGTTTCGTATATTTCCCCAGAAGAACGATCATCAGTCCTGATGCGTTGGAATCCAGCGTCCCGGTATGTCCGGCTTTTTTCTCGCTGAGAATACGCCGGCACCGGCTCACTGCCGCAAACGATGTCATACCTTCCGGTTTGTTGATCAAGAGAATTTTATTCATAACCAAATCAATTATACTGTATCCGTTTTCTCTTTCAAACTGAAAGAAATGACTTGACATAAACAAGAATATGTTTAAGAATAGTGAAAACCGGTAGAGGTAGCGGTGCAGATGAGTACCATGGGGAGTCGGCAGACAGAGAACCACGGGAAAGGCAACCACCGCCGAACGAAGCAGAGCGGCAGTTCTGAGTCGTGGGGATATGGAAAAGATCCATATCACTCCTTCCTAAGGAAGAGGCGCTATTGTATATGGGTTTCTCAGAATAACCGTATGTGATAGCATACGGTTTATTTTATGTAAAGGAGATTACAGATGAGAAACACATTATTCGCAGCAGCTATTACCGCATTATTACTTACAGGTTGTTCGTCAGGTGCACCGGCGTCTTCACAGGCTCCGGCATCCTCCGAACCGGAAAGCAACGTCCTCCGTGTAGGCATGGAGTGCAACTATGCGCCGTTCAACTGGACGACAACATCCACAAATGAATTTACCCAGCCGATCACCAGCGTTGACTACGCGGATGGCTATGATGTTGTGATTGCGACAAGGATCGCGGAAGAACTCGGCAGAGAAGTACAGATTGTGAAGACGGACTGGGATAACCTGATTCCTGCCCTGAAGCATGGTACTCTGGATCTTGTGATTGCCGGTATGACCGACACACCGGAAAGACGTGAATCCGTAGACTTCACCGATCCCTACTACAGCAGTGAAGAAGTCATCATCGTACGTAAAGACAGTGAATTAGTAAACATAACGGATATCCAGGATCTTGCGGGTTATGCCGTACGTGGCCAGATGAACACGATCTATGATGAGATCATCGATCAGATCAACGGTGTCGTACATGCGGAACCGAAAGAAGATTATCCTTCCATGGTCTTCTCTCTGCAGCAGGGAGAAGTAGACGCGATCACTGCGGAATTACCGGTTGCCATCGGCGTGGTAAACGCGAACAGTGATCTGACGTATGTTACGTTTGCGGACGGTCATGGCTTTGACGCGGACACAACAGTATCTGTAGCACTGGCAAAAGGAAATGAAGATCTCGTCACGGAAATCAACGCGATTCCTGCGGGAATCAGCTACGATGAACGTCAGAGTATCATGGGTGCGGCTGTAGACAGACAACCTTCTTCCGAGGAATAATACATGGGTTTCTTCGGTTACCTCAACAAAATCATTACGAAGTACGGTGTCAGTATTCTTTTAGGCATACGTACAACGTTATATATATCCCTGGTCGGTACACTTGTTGGTCTGCTGATCGGGATGATCGTTGGCGGCTTCCGGGCAGTAAAGCTTGACTATACTGCCCCTTTCCCCCTGAAAGCCGGAAAGAAGATCATCGACAAGATCTTGACAGTCTACATCGATATCTTCCGCGGTACGCCGATGATGGTACAAGCCATGTTCCTGTATTACGCATTTCTTGACCTGATCGGCTGGTCAAACTTAACTGCCGCAGTCGTGGTCATATCCATCAATACAGGCGCATACATGGCAGAAATCATCCGTTCAGGCATTCAGGCTATTGATGCCGGACAAACCGAAGCCGCAAGATCTCTGGGAATGTCCAACGCCCAGACTATGTGGTATGTGATCCTCCCCCAGGCAATCCGGAATGCTTTCCCTGCCATTGGCAATGAATTGATTGTCAACATCAAGGACTCATCGGTACTGATGATCCTGTCTATCAACGAACTGATGTTCCAGACCAAGTCCATTGCCGGTTCTACATATCGTTTTATAGAGACGTACTTCCTGGCGGCCATGATCTATTTCGTACTGACAAAGATCGCCGCCCTGATCATGAATCATATAGAACTCAGACTCAATCACCAGCTGACCTCCATCCCACAGTCGGATACCTCGGTGAATATTTACAATACCAAAGAGAAGGAGGAAGACTGATGAATGAACCAGTAGTACAGATCAAGAATATCCATAAACGTTTTCATGAGAATGAAGTACTCAAAGGCGTGGATTTTTCCGTATATGAAGGTGAAGTAGTTTGTCTGATTGGTAAGTCCGGTTCCGGTAAATCTACCCTTCTGCGTTGTATCAATCTTCTGGAGATTCCGGATGCCGGAGAAATTCGTGTATTTGGAGAGAATATCCTGGATGTCAGGGATGTGAATCACTACCGTTCACAGGTAGGAATGTGTTTCCAGCAGTTTAATCTCTTTGATAATCTGAACGTACTGGAAAACTGTATGCTTGCCCAGCAGAAGGTATTGAAGAAATCCCGTGAAGACGCAGAAAAAACTGCCCTTCATTACCTGAACAAGGTTGGTATGCAGGACTTTGTCAATCGTTCTGTAAGAACTCTTTCCGGTGGTCAGAAACAACGTACAGCCATAGCCAGAGCACTATGTATGGAACCGAAACTGATGCTGTTTGATGAACCCACAAGCGCCCTGGACCCGGAAATGGTCGGAGAAGTCCTGACCACCATGAAACAACTCGCGGACGACGGCCAGACCATGATCGTGGTAACACACGAGATGGGATTTGCGGCAGAAGTCAGTGACCGGATCGTATTCATGGATGAAGGACAGATCGTTGAAGATGATACACCGGAGAACGTCTTCCGCAATCCCCGCAGTGAACGCACAAAAGCATTCCTTAAACGAACAAACTTTGGTACAGTATAAACATGTTCAAGCGTGTTTATATTGAAATCACGAATCAATGTAATCTGAAGTGTGCATTCTGTGATGCTCATCACCGTGCACCTTCTTTTATGTCTGCGGACAAGTTTGCGTCAATCCTCACGCAGGTACGGGAATATACCGAATATATCTATCTCCATGTCCAGGGAGAACCATTATTACATCCCAGTTTTGAAGAGATCCTGACCCTGTGTGATGATCATCACATGCAGGTTCAACTGGTAACCAACGGTACCTTCATCGACCGTTATCCGGAAATATATAAACACCCCTCACTGCGCAGGATCTCGTTCTCTCTGCAGAGTCTGCCTTACCAGTCCCATAAAGACCATGATCGGTATATTCATGACATCATGGACTTTGTGCTGAAGGCAAAGGAACATGTGTATATCGATCTGAGAGTCTGGGCAAACGCGGAAGAAAACCCGGAGATTGCCGGATATATCCAGACCCTGAAAGACACCTATGACCCGCAGCCGACAAAGAGAAAAGACAGTATAAGCCTGATACCAAACGTCTATCTGTCCTCTGCGGATACCTTTCTCTGGCCTTCCCTGGACAAGGACTACAATTCCGATACAGGCAGGTGTCTTGGAGGTACCCGACAGATCGCGATACTGGCCGAAGGAACAGTAGTCCCCTGCTGTCTGGATGCGGACGGAATCATATCCTTCGGGAATATCTTCGAACAATCACTGGCAGAGATCCTAGCCGGAAAACGATATGCCAGTTTTGTCCATGCCATGCAGAATCACCGGCTGTCAGAAGAATTATGCCGGCACTGTACCTACCGCGACCGTTTTCAGTAAATGTAGAAAAACATTCCTTCACGGATCTGCAGGTTTCTTACCGGTACGGTAAGATCGCAGATCTTTTTTGTGTTTTGTTCAAGGATCAGCGGTGTATGACTGCCGAATTCCCGCTCTTTCTCCAGCATACGGAGAATGATCTTCAGATTCTCCTGCAGAGACAGTGATTGATTGATCACACACTCTACAGTTTCTTCAAACAAGGTAAAGTAGAAAAACACACGTACTTCATCCGTTTTGTACATATTTCACCACGTTGATCTTACCGCTGCGGTAATAAACTCCCTGATCACTCTTCAACATGATTCTCTTCGGGAGATGAAAAATATACTGTTCCTGAAAACCGGCACCGATAAAGAAGATATTTCTTTCTCTGGCAGTTGGTTTTCTCTCCAGACGCTTATACATATCACAGGACATAAAGACCATCCCCTGTGACGGCAGTTCACCACCTTCGTACAGTGTACAAGGACAGTGTTGTTTCACTGTCTGGTAGAAATCCTCATATTCTTCCTCATACACAGAAATCACGTACAGTACACGATTCAGATCAGCGGTGATCCACTGGTATGTTTCGATATCGATTCCCAACGGAAGTTCTATTCCGGAATACATCGTATATTCCACTCTGTCCGGTATTTTCATGATCCGGTATCTTTTTTCCGTTCCAAAGTCATGAAGATTCTGACGGATCCTGTACTCCATTTCCTGTTCCGTAACATAGGGATACGTAAACTCTGTGATATCCCCTTTTCTGAATAATCCCTGGTAACGATGATTCAAGGGATAATGAATACTCTTCTCAAAAAACGATGTCAAAGATTGCAGGTCATCGTTTTTCAAAGTTATACGCAAATCAAACAAGGATAATGTCTTATACGGTACAGATACAGGATCACTGCATAAAGCGATAACTGTGACTTTCCGCTGTGTGCGTAATTCAAGGATATGCTGCAGCGCAGACCTGTACGCATCCGAATCCTTCAGATACCATACCAGATCCGTAAGAATGACAATGCATTCCGGGATAGTACTCCCCTGTCTGTCTTCCAGATGTTTCCAGAGATTCATGATCTTCTCTTCATCCTGGGAATCCACGATATCGATGACCTGTGAGATTCTTGCCCACTGTAATTCCTCAATACAGAAATCATCAATCACAAACACTTCATCTTTCTCCCGGAGGATCCGGAGAAGTCCGTAAAACAATACGCGGAGAATATCCCTGCGGTCTTCCTGTTCCGGTCCGTATATCAGTAATGCATGTCCTTCCTCAGGATCAATTTCTACATCCTGAATCTTATGGACGCAGTACAGATCTGCCTTACCCAGAATGAGTGATATATCATACTCAGCACTTTCTGCGGGATAATACGTAATACGCTCAAGCCATAAAGGATGACTGTGCAGATTCAGATGTGTACTGGTCTTCAGAATCTCCTCCAGGATCACCTGGATTTGTGTCTGGCAATTTTCTTCAGGTGAATACTCCATAAGAACTTTGTTCTGGTGATCCACTATCTTTACCGGGGTATTATGCATATCTGCTGAGGCATTCACATAACCTCCCCGTCCTCTTACCATCAGATCATCACACAATAAACAAAACTCACCGGGATACCGGATATAAGAAGCTTCCTCGGTATGCAGTACTTCTTTAGAGTCACTCTTTTCCTGTACCTTAAGACAAATCTTGAAATGACTGTTCGAGCAGATCTGCTCATCCACGATACCACCAGGCTTCTGTGTCGATAAGATCAGATGAATACCCAGACTCCTGCCCACACGGGATATCGAAATCAAGTCCTTGAGAAACTGCGGGTATTCTTTTTTCAGTTCAGCAAACTCATCGATAATAATGACAATTTCCGCAAGGTCTTCATGTCCGGGTGTTTTCCTGTAGTCTTTATAGTTCAGCACCGGCTGATTACTGGATTCAGACAGTTCCGCAAACAACTTCTCTCTCCGTTGTATCTCAGACTGAAACGAAAACAATGCTCTCTCGATATCTCTTCCGTCCAGATTTGTCAGTACACCGGCAAGATGAGGCAATGTTCTGTCATTCTGGCAGAACGTTGTGACTAAGCCGCCGCCCTTGAAATCAATCAGCACAAACTGTACTTCTTTCGGACTGTAATTCACCGCCAGGGACAGAATCAGAGTCATGATCAGTTCACTTTTTCCGCTGCCGGTCGTTCCAGCTACTAAGCCGTGTGGTCCATGTCCTTTTTCATGAAGATCCAGATATACCGGCTGACCATCAGAAAGAAACCCGATGGGAACGGCCAGGGAAGCTAATGCGGAATTTCCTGCCCAGCGTTCCTCAATTCTCAGACTCTGTGCGGAATCTGTCTGATACAGATCCAGAAATGTATTTCTTGTCTTCTTACTGATAGATGATCGGAACAATAATTCACTACTGAATCGAATCCGGTCAAATGACGGAGAATTATCCGGTATATATTTTGTATACTCTCCGTTTTCCAGAACACAATGTTCTCTTTCATCGACGATCAGATCAGCACCGGCAGCCGGTTGATTCTCCGTAAACAAGACTCTTGTATAGTTGAATTCCTTCGGTTTGCGGAAATATTCTTCCTGTCCGATCAGAATTACCAGCAATTGTTCCTCATTGTGCATTCCCTGCAGCAATTCACTGTATTCCTGTTCGCATACAGAGAATAACCGTAGTTGGTTCTTGTATACATGCGGGACGGAGTAAAGCCAGAGATTCTTCTGAAACCAGGAAAGATCTGCCTGAACCATGACATGAAGATCATCCGGATCACAAGATACCAGAAGCTGTCCAATCAGACTTGTTAATGTATTTTCAATCGTATCCGTCAGGACACATACGTTCTTATCCTTGAGATCTTTCATCAGGATATTGTCTCCCTTGTACAGATTTTTACAGAATTCCCGGATATTCTGGTTTAAGGGATCATCATATCGCAGCCGGAAACGGATATTCAGATCAATAGTTTCAAAATACGTATATCTTCCAAGGCGCACAAAAAAATAGTCACTGTCCCATGCCGAGCGACCCCACAGATTCTGGATATTCTCTCCCGGGATAGAAGCCGGATAATCATTATCCAGATTTTCCTGATACTGTTTCTTATATCCCTGCACATCTTCATTCAGATGATCCAGGTACTCTTCATAGAGAAAAATACGCTGATGGTGATACTTCCTGTCCTTTCTTTTCTCATACAATCTCTGCAGAGGATGCCAGAGCAATGTAGAAAGAAGCATCACTGCCGGCAGCATGATCATCGGCAGCATCTCCGTGATCATTCTTCCGTTGTTGTATCCATTGTATACGGCAAACAATCCCACACTCAGGGATGCCGAGGACATCATCAAAGCAGGACCCATGGAAAAGATCAAGGGATTCTTTTCCGCTGGCTGAAACGGCAGAGGTTCATCCAGATCGATCGTCATACGATCATTCAGATGGATACGGCGGTATGGTTTGCGTATTCCCGGATATTGCGGTACATGCACAGGTTCTGTTGTAGATGCCTGGTGATACTCATCCAGATGTACCTGTATTTCCGAGACGTGTTCAACCATCAGAAAACCCGCCCCGAATACTACAGCCATACCAGGAAGACGCAGACAATCTCCTAGTTTCCATGTACAGGACTGAACCACCTTATGCTTCATACTGCCGATGGAACATCCATACAGATCTCGGATCTTGTTCTCCTGAAGATCCAGAATCAGAGCGTTTTCACTCAGAGATTCCAGAGGCAGAGAAATATCGTCATCCTCATCACTGCCGATACTGATAAACCTCTTGTTCGTCTGGTAAAACCTGCATTCCGGCACATCATCTGTCATCCAGAGACATGCGTATCGTTGTTCCAGGAGATGTGTTATTCTGTAATATCCGCTGATTTCTTCAATATACAGCGGATAAGAGACACGGATCTTCCACTGGTCCTGATCGTTGATCAAGGAAACTGTCTGACCGAGAATCGTCACCTGTTCATGAGTGCCGGTGATGGTGCGGAATTCCGCCCTGTTTTCCTCTGTCCAATAAATCTTCATGTCTCTTACCTGCCTGTACTGTTACGTAAACTGACGAACCAGAATATTACAGTTGATGGAATACTTTCCGTCCTGTGTCTGTATGCGGATCATAGTGCTTCCCGGTTGTTTCCCGTGGACCTGTGCGCCATCTGCGGACGCTACATTACCATCCTGGGATGTGAATATCAGGGAAGAGATAGTATACCCCCTGGGCAGACCGATGATCCGGATCGTACCGGACTCTCCCGGGTCCAGGATCAGGGAATAATCCGCAATCGCGATATTATCCGTAACAAGAAGCTTGTTATCAGCGCTTGGCCGTTCACGGTCTTTTCGGGTGCACTCCGGCACAAAATGCCAGTTTTCCACATGATGCATACCTCCCGGAATCAGATCATTGTTCGCCGCATCTGCGAGCTGGAAATTCCCGGATAATCCAAGTTTCCCGGCCAGAGAAGACGTAGAATTCAGCTTGACATCTGTCATCCAGGACGCCTGCAAATCACCGCATACAAGTACATTCGGATTTCCATCCGCGGCTTCGTTGAGAAGGTCCGCAGGTAAATCACTGCCCAGCACCTGATGATTCCCGGCATTATCATACAAGTGTACCTGTGCCTGTACATCCGCCTTTACTCCGCTTTCCGCTTCCACATCACACAGACACACATTCTCCAGATTCAATCCGAATGCCAGTCCTGCCGTCAATGCCGCATCCCCATGTAACAGATTCTCACAAGAGTGATCCATTTCCGCAATCTTGCGCAAGACTCCTCCGCGGATCTCCATACCAAGACTTTCATTCTGGGATAAACTCAGTTCCATTCTTCCGGAGGCATAAATATTCAGAGACAGATGAATCGGGATATTCATATACGGAGCGTTTGGTACCGGCACACGCAGATCACACAGCGGGATATGCAACTCGGCCGTCTCGTTGTGCGTTTCATACAAACCGGACAATGCGCTGAGAAAATTGGTTATCGTCACATTGCGGAAATCCCCGTACGTACGGCGGAAATCTGCCGGCTTGAGTTCCACCTTCTCAGCCGTCTGAAAATCGATTCGGAAATACGCGTGTTCCATCTCTGCACGATGCATCTGCCACTGGTATGTCGGACGTACATTGTTCAGGTCCAGCGTTGTGATAAACTGGCCGCCGGAAGGAAATGTCTTCATTACCTGCGCCGTAATCCCTGCTGAAGTAAAATCCAGGGTGATCGTATACCCGTGAAAAGAATATGAGCGCTCTGCCGTAGAGTATTTCATCAGAGATACGCCGGTTGGATACACATAACTGTGCTGTTCTTCCTGATCTCCGAACGTATCTAGTATTTCTACTTTTGTAAAATCTATCTGGAATGAACCTGCCAGGTCCATTTCCTCAGTCAGATCCGGAATCTCTGGTTCTTTCAGGGTCACTTCCTGACTATCTCCGGTGTCTTTGACATCCTCTACCGCGTATATGTGTGAGTCTTCACCGTCTTTCCAGGTGATGATCTCCTGTGGATAAAGAGGCACTGCCTTGGAAAATATCGCTGTTTTCGTGTCTTCGTCAAAACTCAGCGGTTCTTCATTCAGTTTCTGAATATCCTCTCTCCACTCAATCTGAAATACAGGATCTGTAACTTCTTTGGTATTCATATACCTGACGACCTGGCCCAGAAGATCTTCTGCATCACGAAAAGATATTTCTTCTTTGGGATGAAACATATTCCGGTGATCCAGCTTCATCAAACCAGAACCGGCTGCCGTACTGATTTCCTTTGGAAACTGACTCTTCCGGATATCCCGGATCTGTGTATTGACCGTATCATTATCCGTATCTGCTAAATGTACCAATGTATATGCTGTCCATTCTCTTGTCAAAGGGGCATCCGGATCAAAGGGATACTCCGTGGATAATACACCCCACTCCACAGCTTTCTGCACATCGTCAAAGTACAAGTGTCCCTCAGGAATATGATGATAATACGGTTCCTGACGTACATGTCCTTCCATCTGCACTGCTGTGTTGATCTCTCTGATCCATTGTCCCAAAGTCATATGCGTTTCAGAACTCTTCCTGCAACCTGCACCCAGGCACAGACAAAACATCTGTATACAGGCAAGAATCCCGCGGATATACAGTTTATGCCTGCATACCGGACGCATTGGAATTGATTGTTGTTTCAAGAGTATCGTAGCTGGAAACAGTCATATCAAGGAATTTAGCATACGTATCAATGATTTCTTTCTGCTGGTCAAATCTCGCCGCGAACTGATTAAAACGGCTTCGTATCGTTTCTCCTGCTTCCGAGATCCAGCTGATGTTGGTGTTGTCCATCTCTTTCTTCATGTTCATCAGTAACTCATACATGGTCTGATTCAAGATGCGGATTCTTGACGCGCACTCACTGACTTCCGCCAGAGATATTTTCAGATTATTCATGTTCTCCTCCTTTACTGCGCAAGATTTGATGCCTGGACGGCCAGATCATCCTGGGTCTCACGATAAGCCCTGGCTGAATTTCTCAGAAACTCTGCATACTGTGTACACAGTACGGACATCTCGCGGAAATCCGCCTCAAATTTACGGATTTGTGTACTGAAAGCCACATTATCCTTTCCCTCCCATCCAGCCTTCATGGTATCTACCGCATCAAACAACTGCGCAAATGTACGCTGATAACTCTGGTTATCTTCATCCATTCTGGATGCGCATGCTTCCAGAAGTTCCGGTTCAACCGTAATCGTTCTCATGTTCTTACCTCGCTTTCTACTTGTTATATAGTGCGGATTTTCAGGATTCCCCGCACAGACACAAAAAAAGCCTGCACGTATTACTACGTACAAGCCTGAATAATCCTGAATTTCAGTTCTCTATTAAAGCCTGCAGGAATTCCTCATAATCGTTGTATGTTTCATCCCCCGGTGTAAATACACGGTCACAGACAGCCATCATCACGCAATCCGGAGTAAACTCCTGCATACTGCGCCAGACCATCGGTTCAACCAGCAGACCTACGGAAGGATCATCCATGAAGAATGTTTCCTGATTTGTACCGTCATCCACAACAACCTTACAGGAACCGGATACCGGGAATAAGATCAGCCTGGTTTTCTTTGTCGCGTGATCACCACGGGATTTTCCCTGTACGACATTGGCAACCATGAAGATTCTCTTGATTTCAAAGGGAACTTCCTTCCCCTGTTCCATCACATACAAGACTCCGTCCGCTTCCGTGACCTTGCCGATTTTAATTTTCTGCCAGCCCTGCATACGCATTTACCTCCTGGATGACTTTCGTTATTTCTTCTTCGGACATCCAGTCCATCATCGGAAGGATCACGATGGAATCACAGATTGCTTCGGTAATCGGGAAGTCACCTCTCTTAAAACCGTATTTCTCTACCATACACGGCTGCAGGTACGGCGGTGTCTTCCAGGAGATATCTGTGGATACACCTCTGTCCTTCAGGAACTTCATAAAGCCTGCCTGATCATCAACTCTGACCACAAACTGATACCAGGTATGTTTGCAGTATTCCGGCACCTGGGGAAGTGTTACCAGCGGATTATGAATCTCGTGGAGATATCTCTGGGCAATATGATCACGGTTTGCCAGTAATTCCGGCATATGGGACAATTTTACTCTCAGCAGACCTGCCTGTAATTCATCCAGTCTGTCGTTATAACCAATCACGATGTTGTGGTAACGATAATCACTTCCGTAGTTACGGATGACCTTGACACGGTCGATCAAGGCTTTATCTCTGGAGATCACGCCGCCGCCGTCACCGAAGCCGCCGAGATTCTTGGTCGGATAGAAACTGAAGAATGACGCATCTCCGAATAAACCGGTATTGACACCTTTGTATGGCGCGAAATGTGACTGTGCGCAGTCCTCAAACAAACGCAGATTATGTTTGCGGCATACTTCCAGGATCGGATCCATTCTGGTAGCCAGTCCGTACAAATGCGTAACTAATACAGCCTTGGTCTTCTCCGTGATGGCAGCTTCGATCCTTGCCGCATCCAGCTGATAGTATTCATCCGGTTCAACAAACACCGGTACACCACCACACTGCATGATACCAAGCATCGTCGCAATATAGCCGTTTGCCTGGACAATGATCTCATCCCCGGGCTGAATTCCCGCCGCCATAAGACCGACAAGAATCGCATCCAAACCGTTATCTACGCCTGCACAGTAACAGTCACCGCCCAATGCCTGGGCAAATTCTTCTTCAAACGCGGTTACTTCTTTCCCCAGCACATACCAGCCGCTGCGGAGTACTTCCAAAGCTTTCGCTTCATATTCATCCTGATAAAGTCTGTAACCTCGTGCTAATTCATTAATGGGAATCATCCTCTGTACCTCCAAATCCATTATCGGCAAACCATTGCCAGAAGCATCAGTAAATTCCTGAGCTGTATATTCAGACAGTTATTGATCTGCGTCAGAACATTCAATGTTCCAACACTGACCCAGATATACCTGTCACTGTCATACTTCACATCTTCTTTCTCTGCCAGGAGAATCACATTCCGGTTCTGTTCATGATAGAAACGTCCTCCCTCTTCGGAGAGAATCACATCCGTGACAACCTTTTCCTTGTCGGATATATGTTCGAAGAAGTATTCCGAAACACTGTCACGGGCATTCAGAGAACCATATTCTTCCTGTACTGTCGGTCCAAGCTCGATTGCGTCAAAGCACCCGACTTCCGGCTTCAACTGTACAAGCACTTCCAGGAGACCGTCAGATTTTGTACAGATCAGTCCGAAGGCAGCTACACCCAGCGCCGCAAACAATGGCTGATTCCAATGTGTCACTTCCCGTCCTTCAATCTCCAGCCGGCAGAAGATCACCTCAAAAGGATAACTGCTGTTATGACGTACACCATCCGCTTCGATCTTCCAGTCACTCAGTTCTGCCAGAGAGATCTGTGAAACCACCGGAGCTTCAAGCATCTTATAGTCGTTAATTCTCTTGTACATCGCAACCAGAGTATCCCTGTCGATCTTCTGCAGAGAACGTATATACTCTTCCGGATAACCGTAAAGATTCTCATACATGAAAACATAAGGAATACAACTGAATACCGTACGGGTATCCATATTGATCAGATTATCGTACTGCATGAACTGTTTCAGCTGGTAGAACGTGATCCAGCGGTGAGACGGAGTCTCCGGAAGATCCCCCTCTGTCTTGATGATGATATTCCGGTTGCGTTTTCCCAGGAAGCGGGAAGATTGTTCCGACTGGATCTGATCCACCAGAATATCCTCCGGTCTGGTATTGGTAAACATCTCCAGATATGCCGGTACTCTTCCTCCGTGCTGTCTGGTGAAATTACTCTTGGTTGCCTGGATCGTCGGTGAAATCTGCACATAGTTGATATTCCCCGGTTCGATCTTCGCCTGCATCAGGAAGTGCCATACCCCGTTGATCTTCTTACAGATAATACCCAAAAGACCGATCTCATTCTGAATGATGATCGGCTGCCGTACATACTTTCCATCCGGGTATTTTGCCTGTAATCCTCCGATTTGGAAAAATGTGCCTTTATCATTCCTTATCTGTCCGGAATGTTCATCAAAATGCCATGGCGTACAATCTTCCAGAGTTATCTTCTGAATCGACACAAACTGATGTTCTTTTCTGTCTTTCAGCCATTCCATCAGTTCTTCCATCGTATGTAAAGCGCTGTAGTCCGGTGAAAGATCTGCCAAACCTTCAAATCCTTTGATCAAGAGTATCCCTCCGTTTGTCTGTAATAATCTTATCATATTCATACGTTTCTGTATGGACATATCATCATCCGCACGCCATAAAAAAGATGAAGAAGGATCATCCCTCTTCATCTCTGTACGGCTGTTATTCCTCGTTCTCTTCCTTCTCCGCGTTGATGGAGGCCAGAAGTTCATCAATATGTCTTCCGTTTTCCATCGCTGTATCAAATTCGAAGATCAGTTCCGGACATCTGCGGATATCCAGACGTTTGCTTAACAGTGTGCGTATATGTCCCTTGGCATTATTCAAAGCCTTGATTCCTGCTTCGTTACGTTCTTTCTTTCCCAGAAATGATACGTATACGGTCGCGTAGCTGTGATCCTTGGATACCGAGACATCCGTGATCGTCACAAAGCCGACCTTTGGATCGTTGACTTCAAACTGGATAATATCCGAGATATTCTTGCGGATGATCCCTTCCAGTCTCTTTTCCTTGATACTCGGCATATTAACCCTCCGCAGGAACCTCCTGTTCCTCATAGGCTTCCACAATATCACCGATCTTCAGATCGTTATAATTTTCAATTGTGATACCACATTCATATCCGGAAGATACTTCTCTGGCGTCATCCTTGAATCTCTTCAGGGAACCAAGTTTACCACTGTAAATCACGATACCATCACGAATCAGACGTACACCGCAGCGGGCAATCAGCTTACCTTCAGTAACCATACATCCGCCGATCGTACCTACCTTGGATACCTTGTATGTTTCACGAATCTCTGCCTGACCGATAACCACTTCAGCATAGACAGGTGCCAGCATACCTTTCATGGCATTCTCCATCTCTTCCGTAGCCTTATAGATGATGTTATGGAGACGGATGGATACTCCGGCTTCTTCTGCCTTACGGCGGATATTCGCATCCGGGCGTACGTTGAAACCGATGATCATCGCCTTGGACGCGTCAGCCAGCATGATATCGGAATCCGAGATCAAACCTGCGGTACTGTGAATAACATTCACTCTTACACCCTTGACTTCGATCTTCTCCAGGGAAGATTTGACTGCTTCCGCAGAACCCTGTACATCCGCCTTGATGATTACAGGAATCTCCTGGATCTCTCCGGCTTCGATTTCACGGGAAAGATCTTCCAGGGATAAGGTCGATGTCTTGCGGCGCAGCTGCTCGATTTTACGGCGGTTACGGCGGTCTGCCAGCGCTCTGGCATCTTTCTCGCTCTCAAACGCCTTGAACATATCACCGGCTTCCGGGACATCGTTCAGACCAATGATTTCCACCGGTGTACTGGGCTTGGCTTCACTCAGCTCTCTGCCGTCTTCGTCTGTCATCTTACGTACACGTCCGTAACATGTGCCGACAACAACCGGCTGTCCCTGTTTCAAGGTTCCGTTCTGGACCAGAAGAGTCGCAACCGGACCTCTGCCCTTATCCAGTTTCGCTTCAATGACGGTACCGCTGGCAATACGCTTGGGATTAGCCTTCAGTTCCTGCACATCTGCGACGGTAAGGATCGTTTCCAGCAGATCGTTGATACCTGCGCCTGTCTTGGCGGAAGTCTGTACAAAGATCGTATCTCCGCCCCATTCTTCCGGCATGATTCCCTGATCGGACATCTCGCTCATGACACGGTCAGGATTCGCATCCGGTTTATCCATCTTGTTTACCGCGACGATCATCGGTACCTTGGCTGCCTTGGCATGGTCTATGGCTTCCAGGGTCTGCGGCATGACACCGTCATCTGCCGCAACGACAATAACCGCGATATCCGTTACCTTGGCACCACGGGCACGCATGGCTGTAAATGCCTCATGACCCGGGGTATCCAGGAAAGTCAGTTTTCTGCCGTCCACGGAGATCTGATACGCACCGATACGCTGCGTAATACCGCCGGCTTCACCGCTGGCTACTTTTGTGCTTCGAATCGAGTCAAGCAAAGTTGTCTTACCGTGGTCGACATGTCCCATGATCGTGATGATCGGAGGTCTGGGCATCAAATCCTTTTCGTCATCATCACTGAGATCAACCAGGCTGTCTTCATCAACTTCTTCTACTTTTGTCGGTTCAATGTTATACATGATACAGACCGTTTCCACCATATCATCGTCCATGACACTGTTTATGGTAACCATCTTGCCTTCCATAAACAGGACTTTGATGATATCACTGGCACTTCTTCCGCACTTCTGAGCTAATTGTCCAACGGTAATACCCTCGGAATAAGTAATTGCGGTGATGTCTTTCTGCGGTGAATTGGGCCGTGAATAGTTACCGCTGTTTTTCTTATTTCTGGATGGCTTGCGGTTACCACCTCGAGTATTCTTTTTAGGCATATCAGCACCTCACTTTCATTAAATTACTGCTTTACGATTTTCTTCATTTCTTCCCAGAATTCTTCGGGAATTTCCACCTCTAATGCCTTCTTCAGGGCATTGTTCTTCTTTGCGGTCATTAACGCTTCCAGACTGTTTTTGATATATGCGCCGCGTCCGTTGGCTTTGCCGGTAGGATCATACCCTACGGTACCGTCCGTATGTCTGACGATCCTCAGCAGTTCCTTCTTCGGTAACTGCTCACCGGTAGCCACACACTTGCGCATGGGAATCTTTCTCGGCATTACTTGTTATCCTCGTCGTAGTAATCCTCGTACTCATCATAGTCGATATCGTACTGTGACTCTTCCTCTTCCCATTCACGTCTTTCGATCTCTTCCAGTTCTTCTTCCGTATATACCGGACGCATGTTTTCATTGGTGAGATCTTTACGTAACTGCTGTTCCAGGACTGCATTGCGGACTTTGATATCCTCATCGTCATTCTTACGTCTCTTCTTCCTGGACTTCTCCTGTTCCTTAGGTTTGGATACAGAAGCCAGTTTCTCAAACTGGGAAACATAATCGTTACGTTTCGCGACTTCTTCCAGGTCGATCTTTTTGGATTTCGGTTTCGCAGGTTCCTTGACTTCAGCGACAGGTTCTTCTTCCGGTTCTTCCTCCGGTGTTTCTTCCGGCTCTTCTTCAACCTCAGGTTCCGGTTCTTCCGTTACGGTTTCTACTTCCGGTACTTCGGTAATTTCTTCCGGCTGTTCTTCCGCAGTTTCTTCTTTCTCTTCCGGCTGCATTGCCATCTCCGTGCGGATTCTCTCCTTCACGTGTTCCTGCATCTCTTCCGGAATCAGTTCGTCAGATTCTTCCTCTTCACCGCGTTCTGCCTTCTGCTGGGCAATCATCGCCATTGCCTGGAGACGTTTCTCTTCTGCTTCTCTGGCTTCACGCGCGAGTTTCTCTGCCTTCTTACGTTCAATCTCTTTCTGGATCTCGATCTTGCGGATCTCTGCCTCGGCTACCAGCTGATCGTAGTCTCTGCCTTCATCCATGAGATTCTCCTTGGTCTTGATGTCAATACGTCTGCCGCAGAGTTTAACTGCCAGCTTGGCATTCTTGCCTTTCTTGCCGATTGCCAGGGATAACTGGTCATTTGCGACAACCGCGAGGATACTGCCGTCTGCCTGAGGCAGTACAGCTTCGATTTCTGCCGGTGCCAGGGCATTGCGTACTAACTGTGTCACGTCTTCGTTCCAAAGGAAGATATCGATCTTCTCTCCGCGCAGTTCGTCAATGATCTCCTGTACACGGGTACCTCTCTGACCGATGCAGGCACCGATCGGGTCGATTTCATCGTTGTGTGTCATGACAGCCATCTTTGTACGGTCACCGGCGTCACGGGCAATCGCCTTGATTTCAACGATTCCCTGGAAGATCTCCGGCACTTCTTTTTCAAAGAGACGTTTGACTAACATCGGATCCGCACGGGATACCAGTACCTGTGAACCCTTGCCGTCCTTGTTTACTTCGGTAATAACAACTCGGATCTTTTGTCCTTCGGTCAGACGTTCCTGCGGAATCTGACTGGATTTCGGCATCATTGCGACCGTCTTGCCTAAGTTGACCAGGGTAAACTTCTCTTTTACGGATTCAACGATACCAATAACCATCTCATGGAGCTGATCGATATATTCATCGTATACCGCTGTCTTTTCGGCTTCGCGGATCTTCTGGCGGATCACGTTTCTGGCCAAGGTAGCGGCAGCTCTGCTCATCTCAGTGATCTCTACCTGACGGCGGACGATACTGCCAATCTGCGCATTGGGATCATACTCAAGAGCATCTTCCAGTTCCATCTCCAATTCATCGTCTTCCACTTCTTCCACGACGTTGTACAACTGGTAAATATCAATCGTACTGGTCTTGTCGTTGATTTCTGCTTCGACGTTGATATCACTGATATCGATGTCTTTCTTGTATGCTTTGCACATCGCTTCCTTCAAGGCACTGAGTACGACTTCTTCGGATACTCTGCGTTCATCTTCAATGTCCGCAAGTGCTTTGATCATATCCTTGTAATTCAGTTTCATTTTCTATTCTCCCTAGATATGTACCGCAAGCCGGATATAACTGATTTCATCCAGCGGTATTACAACTTCTTTCGTTCTTGTTTTATCTTTATAGGATACTGTGATCTTCTCCTGATCCACAGCGGTAACTTCTCCGGTATATTCATTCTTCTTATCGATGGAATGATGTAAACGGAGATAGACATACGGTGAGGTCATGCCGGCAAGTTCCTGAACATCATGAATCTCTCTTTCGGCCCCGGGACTGCATACTTCCAGTGTATAGGCGTCATCCAGTCCTTCCACCGTATCCAGAAACTCTGATAATCTCTCACTTACCGCAGCGCATGTATCCAGGTCCATGGTTCCGTCGGGATTGACGATGGAGATCTCAAGCGTGCGGTTTTTTCCGCTTCCTGTCCACTTCAGATCATAGAGATTTACCTGACATTCTTCCAGGATCGGACGAATCATTTGTTTCAGTTCTTCCGGTTTTTCCATATTCCTCCATAAATGAAGGAGTGCTCACGCACTCCTGTTACGAACGTTAATATAACGTATTTTCTATTTATATGCAAGTATATTTCTAAAACAGGGACATCTGGTTGCTTTCATCGATTCCGTTCAGGCATCCCAGAACTTCCAGTTTCTTCAGTAAAGTCGCAGATAACTGTGTACGGCGGAGAATATCTTCCTTGGAGAGGAATTCCCCTTTCTTGCGTGCTTCTTCGATCGATCTGGCAACGTTGGCGCCGAGATTGTCGATGACCACAAACGGAGGAATCAGCGTATGTTCTTCACCCTCCACAACACAGAACTCGGTTGCCTTACTCTTATACAGGTCAACATTGCCGATCCGGTATCCACGGGCATACAGTTCTTCACAGACTTCCAGGGTATCCAGAAGTGCTCTCTCCTTGTTGGAAACCGGATTGGCGCTGTTTCTCTCTGCCATCCTGGTCTGGATATCCTGCATTCTTGCCCGTATCGGTTCCAGACCTTTGGTCATGGTTTCAATCTCATATGCGTCACAGCGCAGTGACAAGAACTGGATATAGAAGTTATGCGGTTCATAGACCTTGTACCAGGCAATTCTCACCGCCATGATCACGTACGCAACCGCATGCGCTTTCGGGAACATGTACTTGATCTTCTTACAGGAATCGATATACCAGTCCGGCACATCATGTTCACGCATGATCTTCTCATATTCCGGTGTAAGACCACGTCCTTTACGGACATCTTCCATGATCTTGAAGGAATGGATCGGTTCCAGTTTCTTATTCAGAAGATAGGTCATGATATCATCACGGCATCCGATGACTTCTTCCAGAGGATGCCCCTGCTGGACCAGTACCTGGGCATTCCCTGCCCATACATCTGTACCATGGGTAAGACCAGACAAGATCACCAGTTCAGAGAAGATCTTCGGCCGGGTTTCCTCAAGAACCCGGCGGGTGATCCTGGTACCGAATTCCGGCAGGCCAAGAGCTCCGGTCTCTTTCTTGTATATGCGCGGATCAGCCTTAAGCGCCTGATCGCTGCTGAAAAGACTCAGTACTTCCGGATCGTTCATCGGAATGGTCAGCGGATCGGTCTTGGAGATATTCGTCAACAGACGCATGGCTGTCGGGTCGACATGACCGAGGATATCAAACTTCAGGACGTTATCGTGGATGTCGTGGAAGTCGTAGTGTGTTGTCTTCCATTCCGCGCTGGGGTCATTGGCGGGATATTGGACAGGAGTAAAGTCTTCTGCCTCAAAGTTGTTCGGGATGACGATGATACCGCCGGGATGCTGGCCGGTCGTGCGTTTGACGTTCTGACAGCCGCTGGCGAGATATTCACGCATCGGTCTGCGCATATTCGTGATATTCATCTTCTCGCAGTATCCTGACACATAACCAAAAGCGGTCTTCTCTGCCACGGTACCAATCGTTCCGGCCCGGAAGACATGGTCTTCCCCGAAGACTTCCTTGGTAAACGCATGAGCTCTGGCCTGGTATTCATTGGAGAAGTTCAGGTCAATATCCGGTACCTTATCCCCATGGAAACCCAGGAAGGTCTCAAAAGGAATATTATGCCCGTTTCCTTTCATGACAGCACCGCAGTGAGGACAAACCTTATCCGGCAGGTCAAACCCGGATTTCACTTCCGGATCATCGATCCACTCGCTGTAATGACATTCCGGACAGATATAATGCGGAGACAGCGGGTTGACTTCGGTAATTCCGGACATGGTTGCCACAAAGGAAGATCCTACGGAACCACGGGAACCGACCACATAACCGTCTTCGTTGGACTTCTTGACCAACAAGTGTGAAATATAATAGTTGACATAGTATCCGGCCCCTATGATTGCGTCCAGTTCACGGTTAAGGCGGCTGGTCACCTGTTCCGGAATCTTTCCTTCAAATTCATATACACGTCTTGCTGTATCAAAACATACTTCTTTTAACAGACGGTCAGATCCTTCGATATGCGGAGGAAATGTACCATCCGGTACAGGACGGAATTCTTCCAGGCTCTCAAAGATCCTGCGGGGATTCTCGATGACGATCTGTTCCACCAGGTCTGAATCATCCAGCCAGGCAAATTCATCCTTCATCTCCTGGGTAAGACGGATATGCTGGTCGGGATTCTTTGTCCGCATACGCAGATTTTCATCCCGGATATACAACGGATGAGTCATCCCGCCTACGCCCTGGTTCATGATATAGACATCACGGAAGATCTTTTGTTCCGGTGTGCAGTAATGCGCGTCACTGTCCGCAACCACAGGAATACCGAGTTCTTTCGCGGCGGTGATCAGCCGTTTCTGTACGGTCATGATCCGTTCCTTATTCGGCACACTGCCCAGCGCAATCATGTTTGTATAGCAGCTCAGAGGCTGTAATTCCACGTAATCGTACCAGGATAATGCCTTGTACAAGCGTTCATCATCCCCGTTGCAGGCCAACTCAAATACTTCGTTATTCTGGCAGGAGGTACCAATGTACAGGTTCTTACGTACGGCGTCCACAGCACTGCGCAGGACTCTTGGTTCCGCGGTAACTTCCGCGTCTTCCTTGGTCTTGTTTTTTCCCATGACCGCCAGAGTCTTGGTATTACTCATGGATACCAGACGGTAGAGATCCTTCAATCCCTGCAGATTCCGGGCAATCAGGACCGTATGACTGTGTCTGACCTTCTTGAACGCTTCTTCGTCCTGGATCTTGTACTGCAGGTCATGAAGTGTTCTGGCTCCGGCATTCTCCGCATCTCTCAGCAGCGCAAGGAAAACACCGGACAGTGCTTCCGCGTCATAGTCGGCACGGTGCGCCACCTCTTCATCGTAAGCAATGCGGTAATACCGGGAGATGTTTCCGAGACGATATGCGCGGCGTTCTTTCAGGATCGCTCTCGACATATCCAGTGTATCGATATAGGTATTGGTAAGTGGTTCCTGGCCGAGACGGCGGAACTCTTCATTCAGAAAGTGAATATCAAATTCAGCGTTATGCGCAACCAGAACCGCGTCACCCAGCCACGAACGGATCGTTTCGCTGACTTCCGCAAACGATCTGGCATCCTTTACCATCTCGTTGGAGATATTCGTCTTTCTGGTGATATATCCGGGGATACTGACCGGTGGTTTCACAAACATCTGGATCCGGTCGACAACACTGCGGTTGCGGATCTTTACAGCACCGAATTCAATCACATGATCGTAGTAACAGGATAACCCTGTCGTCTCCAGGTCAAACGCGATGTATTCCACACTGTCAAATGTCTGGTCTGTGGGATTTGTCACGATCCTCAGGTGTTCATCCGCCAGATTCACTTCACAGCCGAAACCAATCTTGAACTTCTGTTCCGGCTTCTTTTTCTTTAACTTGGATGCCTGGTTGAATGCCTTGACAAACGACTGTACATCCGCATGGTCGGTGATGACGATTCCCTCATGACCTAAACCATGAACATAGCTGATAATACTCTCCGCGTCGCATACACCATCCATTTCACTCATATTGGTATGCATATGCAGTTCCACACGTTTTACGGGCGCCGGATCGGTGATCTTCTCCTTTTCTGCCTGACGGATCTCTTCTGCCTCACAGACAAGATCTTTCGCAAAGTTATCAAAACTGATCGAGCCGAAGACCTGGATCCGGTCTCCGACCTTGATACTCTCGATCTCTTCCCGGCTGAAATTCCGTCCTTCAAAAATCTTCACAATGATTGCGTCTTCCCCGTCAAAAACAGAGATTGACTGGATCAGTCTGTGGGTATTCTTCACCTCAAAGCCTTCTGACGCAAATACTTCACCGGTAAACTGGATTTCTCTGATCGCGTCAGTGACATCCTTCAAAGAGATGACCGCGTAATCATCATGTTTGACTTTGTAATACTTCTTCTTTACGGGTTTTTCTTCGTTTTTCGGTTTCTCCGGCAGGATATCCAGGGTAATGACTTCTTCCGGCTTCTCCTGATGAATACGCTTGTCACAGCGTGCCTGGAGGTGGTCCAGACCGATGGAACAGAGATATTCCTGTAACTCTTCCAGATAGACAGACGCGAATTCCGCCTCTTCCTCCTGGTCAAAGGAGAACGTCAGTGTATGTGCTTCCTCGTCATAGTTCATCGTGCCGCCGAACAGCGCAGAGATCTCTGGATGTCCTGACTTGAAGAATTCCAGATAGTTGTATAAGTCGTTCTGTGAGATCTTCTCGCTTTCCGCGGAAATCTCCAGGAAGACACGGCAGTCTACAAGATGACTGAGTTTTTCCTTCAACAGGGAAAAATCCGCAAACGAAAGGATCCCCGGTGTATGCATACTGATACGCGCAAGATTCTTTTCACGGAAAAAACGTACGGAGCGGATCTCCGCGTTTTTCAGATTTTCCGGATCACTGTATTCCGGAAGATTAACGATTTCCTTAAACGTGGTCATATACAAGACTATACCATAATAATTCTTTAATTCACGGTCTTGACTTTCACAAGATGTATGGTAACTGAAAACAGGGTTTCCCCTGTTCTCTGCTGTAGTTTACTTCAGAAAGTTCTTGAGGAACTTTCTGGCTTGACGGATACCAATGTTGAGTACTTCGTTCTCGAGCTTGTTCTTGGCTTTCTTTGCCAGGATCTCTGCTTCACTCTTCTCGTTGGCTTTCTTGGCTGCTGCCTTGGCTTCTTCACGGGCCCGGATTTCTTCCAGTTTTGCCTGTTTCTTCGCTTCTTCCGCAGCCAGGCGTGCATCTTCTTCCTGCTGCAGGATCTCATCGATTTCCTCATAGGCACTCATCGGGTCGAAGGTCTTTTCATACTTGCCGTAGATCGAGTCACTGCTGAAGGTATACTCTACCGCGTCAAAGTTGGCAATCTTCATGCTGGACTTCGGCGGCAGGATCTTGGTGACTTCAACGATAGATGGCGCACCCTTGGCATCCAGTGTAGATACCAGCGCTTTTCCGGTTTCCATGTTGGAGATCATTTCCGCAGTATTGAATTCCGGGTTCTCACGGAAGGAATCCGCCGCAAGCTTGGCAGCCTTGATCTCTGCCGGTGTATAGGCACGCAGAGAGTGCTGGATACGGTTGCTTAACTGTCCGAGAACTTCACCGGGGATATCCGTAGGTGTCTGGGTGATGAAGAAGACGCCGACACCCTTGGAACGGATCAGTTTCACGGTCTGTTCGATCTTTTCCAGTAGCTGGCGCGGAGCCTTGTTAAACAGGAGATGCGCTTCATCAAAGAAGAAGACGATTTTCGGTTTCTCCAGATCACCGACTTCCGGCAGTTTCTGGTACAGTTCATTTAACATCCAGAACAGGAACGTGGAATATAACAGAGGATGGGAGAAAAGCTCTTCACACTCAATCATGTTCATGACGCCTAAACCGCCTTCTGTAGCGATCCAGTCTTCAATATTCAACGCCGGCATACCGAAGAATAATTCTCCGCCTTCATGTTCCAGTTCCAGCAGACGGCGCTGTATCGCGCCTACACTCTGCTTGGACACATTGCCGTACTTGATCGTGTAATCTTTGGAGTGTTCACCAACATAACCCAGCATTGCCTGCAGGTCTTTCAGGTCGATGATATCCAGTTCCATATCTCTGGCCACACGGAAGACAATGTTCAGAACACCCTGCTGGGCATCGGTCAGATCCAGCATACGGCTGACCAGCATCGGTCCCATTTCCTGCATCATCGCTCTTACAGGATGACCTTTCTTCTGGTATACATCAAAGAAATGCACCGGGAATTTCCGGCAGTCATAGTCTTCGATCCCCATGGATTTCAGACGTCCGTCGATTCCCTCTCTGTCTCCGGGAACGATCATGCCGGTCAGATCCCCTTTAACGTCCGCAATCACGGTAGGAACTCCCAGTTCACAGAGTGATTCCGCAATCACCTTCAGAGTTACTGTCTTACCGGTACCGCTGGCTCCGGCAATCAGTCCGTGTCTGTTCATCTGTGACGGAAGCAGGTAGATTTCTTTTTCACCGGCCTTGCCGATCAGGATCTGATTATCTTTTAACATACGCATTCCTCTTTCTATTTCACCATCTTGGAGAAAGCATCCTTGGCCGCATTCTGTTCCGCTTGTTTCTTGCTGGAACCTGTACCTCTGCCAAGAATCAGTCCGTCCACAACCACATTCATCTCAAACGTAGGCGCATTGGACGGTCCGCTTTCTTTAATTAAAACATACTTTACGGTCTTACGGTCATCTGCCTGTACATATTCCTGCAGTTTTGTCTTGTAATCATGGATGATATCCAGTTCCCTGGGGTGTTTCAGATGCGGTGCCAGGACTTCGTTCAGGATATTATCCACAGCAGACATCCCCTGATCCAGATATAAGGCACCCAGGAACGCCTCAAACATATCCGCAAGGATCGCGTCCTTATCCCTTCCCCCGGTTTTTTCTTCCCCGGTTCCCAGCAGTAAGAACTGTCCAAGATCCAGTTCGCGGGCATATCCGGCTAGTGCTTTCTCACAGACCAGATTCGCTCTGAGTTTTGTCATCTCTCCTTCGCTTAATTCCGGTTCCAAGGGATATATCCGGTTGCTTGACCACAGCTGAAGAACCGCGTCTCCCATGAATTCCAGACGTTCGTTGTGCTTCAGATAGCGGTGTTCATTCACATAGGAAGAATGCGTAAAAGCTTCCTGAAGCAGTTTTTCATCCTTGATTCTGATTCCTCTTTTTTTCAGCCATTCACCGATCTTCACCATGATTCACCTAATCTATAATGACAAAATTACGTTCATTACGCCTTTCCACATCCTGCAGGATTGCCTGATACGCAGGATCATTTCTATTATTGTATATCATTTCCGCATCTTTACGGGCAGTATTCAATATATTCGTGTCCTCAATGATATTTCCGAGGATGAAATCCGGCAGTCCGCTCTGTCTGGTACCCAGAATATCTCCGGGACCGCGCAGACGCAGATCCTCATAGGAGATCTCAAAGCCGTTGCTTGTCTTCACCAGTACTTCCAGACGTGCCAGGGTATCCGCGTCATTTGACGATGTCAGTAACCAGCATTGTCCCTGGGTACTGCCACGCTGGATCCTGCCCCGGAGCTGATGTAACTGGGATAAACCGAACCTATCTGCGTCGTAAACGATCATTCCGGTCGCGTTTACAACGTTCATCCCTACTTCTACAACCGTAGTAGATACTAATACCTGGATTTCATTCCGGTAAAACATCTCCATGATGCTTTGTTTCTCTTCGCTGGACATCCTTCCGTGCAGGACACCGACATTGGCGGTTCCCGCAAACAACTTTGACAGCGTCTTCGCGGTTTCTTCGACATCTCTGGCCGGATAATCATCGCTTTGTTCGACAGCTGCGCAGATCACATACAACTGGTTGCCTCGTTCCAGGACGGTCTTGACATCCGGAAGCACGGAACGGAAGCTGTTTTCCCGGATCAGGGTGGTGATCACCGGCTTGCGTCCTGCCGGCATCGTTTCAATCGTGCTGATATCCATATCCCCGTACAAGGTTGATGCAAGCGTGCGGGGAATCGGTGTCGCGCTCATCAGCAGGAAGTCGGTCTGCTGACCTTTTTCCCGCAGTGTTCGGCGTTGTTCCACACCGAAACGCTGTTGTTCATCCGCAATCACCAGACCCGCATTCGCAAAGATGACGTTCTCCTGAAGGATACTGTGCGTACCGATCAGGATATCCACCAGGCCTTCCGATACTGCCTGGATGATTTCTTTTTTCCGGGCTGCCTTCTCTCCGGAATACAAGAGTTCCACCCGTATTCCCAACGGTCCCAGGAGTTCGCGGATCGTCTCAAAGTGCTGCTGGGCGAGGATCTCCGTCGGGGCCAGGAGTGCTCCCTGGTATCCTGCGGTTACTGCCGCGTACAGGGCGACAGCCGCTACGATCGTCTTCCCGCAGCCGACATCTCCCTGCACAAGTCTATACATCACCTTCTCGCTTTCCATATCGTTGAGAATATCGGTGACAGCCTTCATCTGGTCCGGGGTCAGTTCGAAATGGAGATGATCGATAAAGGAATTGATCCGGGCATAGTCCAGGACTTTGCGTTTCTTTTTCACCTGGGAAGATACCTGGTTCTTGATCATCTGCACAGCCAGGAAAAAACGCAGGAATTCTTCGTATTTCAGCGTTCTGTATGCCTGGGTGACCTGATACTCATCTTCCGGAAAATGAATCCATTTCAAGGCTGTAACGCGCTTCTGGAGGCGGTATGCCTGACGAAGGTCCTCCGGGATCAGATCAGAGATCTCTCCTGCCATTCCCTCCAGGGTATGACGTATACACTCGCTGATCGTTCTCTGGGTAATTCCCTCTTTGGCAGAATATACCGGGGTGATCAGAGGAAGCTGGTCCAGAGGCTTGTTCTTGTAGGAGACAGCGGTGATCTTGTGCTTGCCGTTATAGACTCCGGAGATCGTGATGACCTCATTCAATCTGAGTTGTTTCGCCCAGGGACGATTAAAGATCGTCACCTGAAAGATCTCCCCGTCAGCCATTACTTCAAACTTCGCCACCGTACGATTTCTGCCGTACCGCCAGCTTTTCACTGCCGAAACAACTTCACCCTCAAAGGTGATCTTATCTCCCTCTCTCCAGGTACTGATCCCGGATGTTTTCAGGATCTCATAGCGAAAAGGATAATACGTCAACAATTCTTCTCCGCTATGGATACCGAGTTCCTGCATCTGTACTACCCGGTTCTTTGTCAGTTTCAGACGTTTATCCGTCAGTTCCATACAACCTCTGTCATTTACAGAAAAACGGGTTTCCCCGTTTTATTCCACACCGATCATGAAGCAGTATACCGGCTGTTCTCCGTTCTGTACATCAACATCCACGTCGTAGTGTTCATCAATGTACTGCTGAACAGCTTCACACTCTTCATCTGAGGCATCACTTCCCTGGAACAGGGTAATGATCTCACTCTCATCGTCACACATCTCATCGATCAGCCTGCACGCAGCCTGTACCTTATCTGTATCCGTGAGAACGATATCTTTTTCCAGCAGACCCATATAATCACCGTTGTGGATCTCTCTGCCCTCAACGACAGTATCTCTTACCGCGTAGGTGATCTGTCCGGTCTTGATCCGTCCGACGGCTTCTTCCATCTCCTGTTTGTTGGTATCTGTGTCGTTGTCCGGATTAAACGCGATACAGGCATTCAGACCCTGAGGAATACTCTTGGTCGGAAGTACAATGATATCCTTATCTTCTGTCACATGGGCAGCCTGCTGGGCAGCCATGATGATATTGGAGTTATTCGGAAGGATGAAGATATGTCTGGCATTGATCCGGCGGATGGCGCTGACAAAATCTTCCGTGGAAGGATTCATCGTCTGTCCTCCGGATACGACGACATCCGCGCGGTAATCCGTAAACAGTTTCACCAGTCCCTTGCCTGCCGCTACGGTAATAATACCGAATTCTTTCTGGGGTTCTTCGGGTTTAACTACCGTATCAATAATTGAAGGCTGTAATTCTTCGTTGAGGTTATCGACCTGGATCCTCTTGAATTCACCATATCTCTGCCCGAGATTCAGTACTTCACCAGGAGATACCGTATTCAGACGAACCCTCACCTGGTCGTTGTCCAGGATCACGGTAATGGATTCACCTAATCTGCCCAGGGAATTACGGAACTTCTCTTCCTTGAACATGTTTACTCCCTGTTCACTGAGATCCAGGATGAATTCTGTACGGTAACCGGATGCCTTGACAGGTGCTTCTGCCACAGTACCGGCAGAACTCTCGGTAATCGGATTCCCCTCCAGATATGCCCGGAAACCCTCCAGGATGGATAACAGACCGCTTCCTCCGGAGTCAACGACTCTGGCTTCCTTCAGGATCGGCAGTAATTCCGGTGTACGGTTCAGGGACGCCTTAGCCTCCGTACATAATACTTCCATATATTCATTGACCGAGATTTCCGGGTTCTGTTCCAGATACGCATTCGCGTTATCCGAAGATTCACGGATCACGGTCAGGATCGTTCCTTCCACCGGACGCATAACTGCCTTATACGCACGCTTGGAACCATTTAACAATGCCGCATTAAATG
The DNA here is from genome assembly GCA_017512555.1 of Solobacterium sp. GTDB lineage: Bacteria > Bacillota_I > Bacilli_A > Erysipelotrichales > Erysipelotrichaceae > Bulleidia. The sequence goes on from JAFWFE010000069.1 coordinate 34,600, forward strand.
CCTGTACATCCAGTTCTTCCTGATCCCCTACCGATTGCTGGAAACCACGGAAAATCTGGGAAAGAATCACACCGCTGTTACCCCTGGCCCCCATCAGAAGACCGCGTGACAGTGTCTTGGCAATCACCGAGAGACTCTCACTGCCGGATTTGTTGACTTCACTGATCCCGTTATTGAATGTCAGAGACATGTTTGTGCCGGTATCCCCGTCAGGTACCGGGAAGACATTCAGTGAGTCTACTTCCTTCTTTCTGTTGTTCAGGTTGTTACAGCCGCTGATCAACATCTGTTTGAATATCGCGCCGTTAATCTTATCCATACGATACCTACTCCAGGACCTGTACGCCCTGGACAAACACATTTACTGCCGCAATCTCTTCAGATAAAGATTTCTCCAGAACATATTTCACTTTCTTCTGTGCTTCTGCTACAACTTCGCTGATCTTTACACCGAAACTGACAATAATAAACAGATCGATTTCAAGACCTTCACCTGTACGTCTGACCACTACACCTTTGGTATAGTTTTCCTTCTTGAGCATTTCTGCCAGTCCGTCTTTGACTACCTTTTTGGAAGCCATGCCAATGACACCGTAGCACTCGGTGATCACACCGCCGGCCAGCGAAGCCACTGCTTCTTCGGATACTGTAATACTGCCGTAATTTGTTTTCTTTTCTACTGTCATGGAAATACTCTCCTTAACCTTCAAATACTATCACAGAACCTGCTGAATTCTCAACCTTCCGGTGTCGCTTCCGCAGTTTCCTCTGTCGTTTCTTCTTCCGGTTTCTCTTCCTCCGGCAGGACTAATTCACCGGTTGCGTAATACCCCGCCAGGAAATGTGCCTCAAAATCCGGGTCTCTGACATCCTGGACATGTTCATCGATTGGAATCACGATCTTATATCCGTTTTCATCCAGATAGAAGTGTCCGTTACTGTCTTTGTAGTAATGTTTTACGGCCTTGTCTCCCCACTTGTTGATCAGGGCATTTCCCTGATCATCCAGCCAGTATTCGTATTCTACCGGGACTTCATTCCATGGACAAGCCTTGGAGTACGCGATCGTACTGCCGGAATCCGCAAACAAGCATTTATTCTTATCATCCAGTTTGGTATAGATCTCATGGTAGTGATTCACCAGTTCAATACTGTAATATCCGCTGAAGAAATACCCGCCGTCACGCATCTGTATCTCCATGACCTCATCATCATAATTCAGACTGTATTGGTCGACTTCTGCTATTTCACCGATGATATTGCGGTCCACCAAAGATAACGCATTGATCAGTTTATGGGTCTGATCTTCTTCAGTAAAGCCGACGATCATGGGTACCTTGGATATGACTCCCATATAATCACTGGTCAGAGGAAAACGGCTTCCATCTGTAGTAAGGATATACGGGCCTTCTGCTTCATAACGGTATCCTACGGGGTCTTTCTCCGTAACATCGATATGGATCGTATTCCCGCTCATCAGATTGACTTTGGCCTCCTTGATCATCGGATCTTGTTTCAAACGTGAAGCTACCGTCCACGGGAAGGTAAGAAAATACCGGGACTGATAATTCACACCGGAAATAGACTCGATATATCGGGAACTCAGGCAGTCTTCACCGGTAACCGAGATTGCCTTGACCTTGCTTAAAGGAAGCAGGAAGTAGAACCCTGCAATCATCACCATGGACACGAAGACAGCAATATTGAAAAGATGCGGCAACACCTTTACGATCTGCGCATTTTCCTTACCGATTTCTCTCTCCCGGATCATCCCGGATACACCATCCGGCACCGAGTTGAAATCTTCAATTGTCCGCTTCTTTTCTACTGCCAATTAAATTTCTCCACTTCCATATGAAGGTCTATATTGTACTCATCCTTGACTTTCTGCATGATTTCATCTGTTAACTGTATATAATCCGCCGCTGTCCCATGTCCCATATTCACGATGAAATTGACATGTTTCTCACTGACAACGATATCTCCGATACGCTTACCACGGTAACCGATTCCTTCAATCAGTTTCCAGGCAGGAATATCCATGGGATTGCGGAAAACACTGCCTGCGGACGGGAAATCCAGGGGCTGGGAGCTCATTCTGCGTTCACGCCGGTTGGTCATCAGGGTGCGGATGTCTTCTTCGTCCCCTTCCTGAAGTTCCATCTTCGCAGCCACAACGATCCAGTCCGGATGTCTCTGGAAGATACTCGTACGATATGCGAAGTCGCATTCATCACAGGAGATCCATTCAAACTTCTCATCACGGTAGACCAGGACGCTGTCGATAATCTCACTGATCGAGGACTTGTAGGCACCGGCATTCATGTATACCGAGCCGCCTACGGTACCGGGAATACCGCTGGCAAATTCCAAACCGGATAATCCCTGACGCATGGCGTCATAGGCCAGGGCGATGATGGAACAGCCTGCCTCGGCTGTTACCATGCGATCCTGAAAATACCGGTTGTTGAAATGACGTTCCAGGTTGATGATGATACCGTCAAATGTCTGGTCCCCGCATAACAGATTACTTCCCTTACCGAATACCTTGTAGGGAATATTCTCACTGTGGATTAAACGCATCAGTCCATCCAGAGATACCATGTCTGCAGGATTGACGACATAGTGCGCTATACCGCCGATATGCAAGGTAGTCATCTTTGCCATCGGTACATTGATTTCTACTTCACCAAAATGTGCCAGGGTATCTTCCAAGTTATTTTTCATCTGCCAGTTCACCTGCCCATTCCACCATCTTGTATGCTGCTTCACTGTTGCTCATGCGGCGAAGATTCTCACCCATCGCCCTGCGCTGTTCTTCATTCTTCATGTATGTATTTACGATTTCTGCCAGTTCCCTGCTTGTCAGCGTCAATTCGTCCAGGACGACAGCTCCGTCCGCGTCGGCCAGTTCCTGTGCGTTGATCCGCTGTTCGTCGTTTGCGACATACGGACTCGGGATCAGGATCGAAGGTGTACCCGCGGCTTTGATCTCACAGAGCGTAGTGGCACCTGCCCGCAAAACCGCAAGTTCACACCCCTTCAGTACCGTGATACCGTCCACATATTCCTGGAAGATCACGTTTGGTTTGTCTGTATGGATATACTTGTAATCGTTCGCGTTGCCGGTGACGACCAGGGCATCGTAGGAAGTCTCAAAGAACGGGATTGCCTCATCGATAATTCTGGATACCGAGGAAGAACCCAGAGATCCCATCATGAATAAGACAAATGGCCTGTCTTCCCTGACACCGTATGTACGTAATAATTCCGGATCTGCCGGTTTCTTCGCCGCGATCGTTTCCTGCGGATTGCCGTAGACTCTGGTCTTCCCGGCAGGAAAATCCTTCTTGCTGGATTCATACGTCACAACGACTGCGTTTACACGTCTGGCCAGAAGTTTATTGGCTTTGCCGGCACCGGAATTCTGTTCGTGGATCATCGTCGGTATACGCAGGGAAACCGCCGCCATGATCAAGGGCACACTGATATAATTACCAAAACCGACACAGAGATCTGGTTTTTCTTCCTTGAGAATCTTCCGGCATTTACGGATGGACGCTGCCATGGAGTTTACTGAACGGATCTTTGCGCGTATACCTCCGTTCATGCCAGTCATCGGATGTCCGATAAACCGGTATCCCTGCTTCGGGATAAAATCCGCTTCCATACGGTTGGAAGAGCCATAGAAAACGATCTCACACTCCGGGTGTTTTTCCTGCAGAATCCTGGCAAATGCCAGTGCCGGATAAATATGTCCGCCGGTACCTCCGGCCGCAATCACTACTTTTTTCATCTGTATAATTTTATCATAGTTGGCCACTCATAGAAATATGCGTACGTATACTTTCGTTTTCGGAAAGAAAAACGGACAGCCTAAGACTGTCCGTTAATCAGTAAACCGATCTTCTCCCACACCTGATCGAGATTCTCCTTTTTCAGGGGAGAACACACAGCCAGATGTTCCGGTGAGAGATTTAATGTCTTCAGGATCTTTTGTTTCTGGTTGAAGATCTGGTTATTGCTTAACTTGTCTGACTTGGTGCATACAGCCAGCAGCGGTATACCTGCTTGTCTGGCATAATCCAGCATCAACAGGTCATCCTCGTTGGGGATCCGGCGGATATCCAGAACCAGTACAACCAGTTTCAAGGCTTCACGATGGGCAAAATACGGATCCATCAGACGGCTGAAGGTATCTGCTGTATCCTTGTTTCCGGTCGCATAGCCATACCCAGGCGCATCCGCAAAACTGTATTTTCCATCCACTTCAAAGAAGTTCAGCATCCGTGTCTTGCCGGGCGTTTTCCCGCTGTAGGCAATATTGTTGCGGTTGACCAGCGCATTGATCAGACTGCTTTTGCCGGCATTGGAACGTCCCGCAAAGACGATCTCCGGATAGCTTGTTTCCGGCCACTGATTCTGGTTTACCGCAGAACCGGTAAACCTGACCTCATGGTACTGCATTACCGGACCAGGGCTTCCTTCAATACCTGTGACATTGTTTCTACCGGCAGGAACTTGATGTTTTCCTTTACCGCGTCAGGAATGTCTTCCAGGTCACGCAGGTTTGCCTTCGGAATCACGATTCTGGAAATGCCCGCGCGGTTGGCCGCCAGTGATTTCTCACGCAGACCACCGATCGGCAGTACATTTCCGCGAAGTGTTACTTCACCGGTCATCGCCAGATCCGAGTATACAGGGATATTGCTTAATGCAGACACCAGCGCGGTTGTCAGGGTGACACCGGCGGATGGTCCGTCCTTCGGCACTGCTCCTTCCGGCACATGAATATGAATATCGTGTTTCTCAAAGAATTCCGGATCAATATTGAATTCACGGGCATGTGCCTTGACATAGTCCATAGCAATCTCCGCGGATTCTTTCATCACATCTCCGAGTTTACCGGTCAGGATCAGTCTGCCCTTACCTTCAAAATGGTTGACTTCCACGGATAATACATCACCGCCGAAGGAAGTATATGCCAGTCCGGTAACGACACCGATCTGGTTCTTCTTCTCCTTCGTACCGTATTCAAAGATTTCCTTGCCAAGCCATTCCTTGATCAATTTCTCACTGACCGTTACCGAACGCTTGTTATCGTTGAGGATCGCCAGTACGGTCTTTCTGCACAGGGATCCGATCAGACGTTCCAGCTGACGCACACCGGCTTCTCTGGTATAGTGACGGATCATGTACAGGATCTCTTTTTCCTTCAGATGGAACTGCGAGGCTTTCAGACCGTTGGCAGCCAGCTGTTTCGGAATCAGGTGATCTGTAGCAATCTGCACTTTGTCAATCTCTGTATAGGACGGAAGTTCAATGATCTCCAGACGATCCTGTAACGGTGCCGGAATTCCTTCCAGATAATTCGCCGTAGCGATAAACATGACCTTGGAGAGATCATACGGTTCTTCCAGGTAATGATCAGAGAAGAACTGGTTCTGTTCCGGATCCAGTACTTCCAGCAAAGCGTCACTCGGATCACCCTTGTAGTCAGCGCCCATCTTATCCAGTTCATCGATCAGGAATACCGGATTGATCACACCGGCTTTCTTCATCCCCTGGATGACACGTCCCGGAAGCGAACCAAGGTAGGTACGTCTGTGACCGCGGATCTCTGCTTCATCACGTACGCCGCCAAGACTCATCTTGACAAACTTACGATCCAGAGAACGGGCAATAGACTTAGCCAGAGAGGTTTTACCTACTCCAGGAGGACCGACAAGGCAGATGATCGGCGCATTCAGGTTACCGGTCATCTGTTTCACCGCAAGATACTCCATGATCCTTTCCTTGACCTTCTTCAAGCCATAGTGATCTTCATCCAATACAGCCTGTACAGCCTTCAGATCTTCGTTATCCTGTGTTTCCTGCCACCAGGGAACCTTCAGTAACCAATCCAGATAAGAACGCGAAACACTGGCTTCCCCGCTTCCCGGAGGCAGCATCTCATATCTCTGCAGTTCTTCACGCGCTTTTTCCTTGACGTGATCGGGATACGGGTTATTCTCGATCATATCTCTTAGCTGCTGGGTATCATCGGTAACGTTGGACACATCCCCAAGTTCTTCCTTGATTGCGCGTAATTTTTCCCGCAGGAAGTATTCCTTCTGACTGTCATCGATATGTTCCTTGACACGGTCATTGATGGTCGCTTCGATTTGTGTATACTCACGCTGTTTCTCTATCTCTGCGATGATCATCAGCATTCTTTCGTTGACGTTCAGCGTCTCCAGTAGTTTCTGTCTGACGTTGGTATCCAGCGGGAAGTACTGTGAGATCTGTTCGGTCAGTGTAACGGCGCTTACACCCTGGGTAAGCTGGCTGACGATCTCTGCCGGGAACGCAGAAGAAAGATTGGAAACACGTTCAAATTCACTGACAACACGCTTTACCAAGGCCATTTCTTCCACGGCATCTCCGCGGATCGTATCTTTCAAGGCAATCTGTGCCATCATCAGATCACGGTTATCTTCCAGGTGGATCAGTTCCGCCCTCTTGATACCGCTGAATGTGACACGCATGAAACCTTCTTTACGGCGGATGATCTTGATCTTGCACAGAGTACCCATTTTATACAGATTGTCGACATGAGGATCATCGACCATGATATCGTTCTGGCACACGATCCACACCAGACTGTCAAAATTCGCGCTGGCTTCATTGATCGCATTGATGGACTTCTGTCTTCCTACTTCGATCATGACATCCTGTCCGGGGAAAATCACAATACCACGTGTACAGATGACAGGTACATATTTGTTTTCATTGCTCATCACAACACCTCCTTGCCTGAGACAAAATAAGACGCAGGGCGTCTTATTCGGATAGATTTATTTCTCGATCAGAGATCCTTTCACATGATCTTTCACAAACTTGTAGGCTTTATCATTCTTGATATCCTGAACGATATATACCTCGTCTATGGAAGATTTTACCTTGTCGATCTCCATCTGATACTGATCAGCGATCTTCTGGTACTGTTCCTGAATCTCTTCTGCCGAAGCTTCCAGTTTCTCTGTTTCGGCAATCTTTTCCAGAACCAGTCTTAACTTGACTGCTTTTCTGGCATCCTCTTCATACCCTTTGATAAATTGATCTGCGGTCTGTCCGCCCATTTCCAGGAACTGGGATACACTCATCCCGTAACTCTGGATCTGCTGGGCAAACTGGTTGAACATATTCTGCTGTTCTTCCTGAACCAGCACATCCGGAATATCGACTTCCGCGTTTGCGCTGACAGCGTCCAGCAATTCTGCGTCTGCCTTCTGTTCCGCAGCACCCTTCTTGCTTTCTTCCAGTCTTTCTCTGACAAGCTTATACATACCTTCAACGTCTTCTACGCCCGGAGCGTTGAAGTCTTTCGCAAACTCATCATCGATTTCCGGAAGTACTTCGGATTTCACTTCGTTGACTTTCACCTTGAAGACAACAGCAGCGCCCTTCAGGTCTTCTGCATGGTAATCTTCCGGGAAGGTCAGGTTCAGATCTTTTTCTTCACCGGCAGTACTGCCGATCAGCTGATCCTCAAAACCAGGGATAAACTGACCGCTGCCGAGTTTTAAATCAAAATTGGTAGCCTGTCCGCCTTCAAACGGAACACCATCCTTATAACCGGTATAATCAATATTTACCGTATCACCGGATTCTGCCGGTCCTTCCTTAACGACATTTTCCGCAAATGTCTTACGGATACGTTCAATCTCTTCGTTTAACTCATCATCCGTAACATTGATATCTCCGAGGTTATAATCCATATCCTTATACTCTCCGAGTTTCACTTCCGGATATACAGCAAAACGATAGATAATTTCTGCCTGGCCGGCATCAACGGATTTAATATCCAGTTCAGGCTGGCTGATCGGTGTAACACCGGCTTCTTCTACAGCAGCTGCGAGCCATTTGTTGGCATTGTCGCTGATTGCCTGGATCTGACGGTCATATGCAGGAATCTGTTTATCGATAATCGCTTTTGGTGCTTGTCCCTTACGGAATCCTTTCACAGTCAGCTGTGATGCAAGCTTACGGAATGCTTTCTCACACGCTTTCTTCCATTCTTCACCATCAACGACGTAAATCAGTTCGCCCATGGATTTCTCTTTTACAGTAAAATTTGTTGCCATATCGATTTTTGTCCTTTCAAATATATCCTGTATAGTATAACAGACAAATGTCCCTGTTGCCAGGAAATATCCGTTTAGCACTCATTTGCCTTGCCTGCTAATATCTTACTTCACGGAATTAGCACTGTCAACACAAAAGTGCTAAGCTACATCATTTCTTCAAGTTCTCGGCGGATCATCGCGGTAAGTACTTCTGCTTCGTCTTCTTCATAACTCAGCGGAAGATACAGGTATGCTTCGTGGATCAGCAGTGATCTTGCCATCTGACATAGACTTGGTTCTTTTTCGTACATCTTCTGTAACATCTGATCCGCCAGATGAAATCCCTCGCTTTGATTTACCGGTGTCACGTCATCTGCCCAGAATGTGTATTCCACGCCGTTCTTGACCCATACAAATTCTTCCGGGATCTGTTGTTCGGCCAGCGCATCCACGATCAGCGCTGCTGCTTCCGGCAACGGGTCTTTTGCGAGATAGTCCCTGATCTGTGGCAGACAAGCACGCAGATTTCTCTCTGCCAGCATTCCTGCGGCTGCCAGCTGTGACTGCGGTTTCCCCTTCAGACGGCGCAGAAGTTCCTCCAGATCAGGTTCACCGACTTCTTTCTTTTCGGCTTTCTGCCATATGGCTTCCCGGTACAGTTCCCTCAGTTCTTTTTCTGCTTCTTCCGGAATATAGGGCATCTTCAGTTCCCGCATAATCATCATGTAGGCTTCTTCTGCCTGCTGGTCTTTCAGCATCTGCCGGATCTCCGCAAGTATTTCTTCGTAGTATGTATTCATAGTTTTCTCCGTACGATACTTATTGTACAAAAAAGGATGAATTTCTTCATCCTTTATTGATCAGTGGCGTCCTCGAGGGGATTCGAACCCATGACCACTCGCTTAGAAGGCGAGTGCTCTATCCAACTGAGCTACGAG
>JAFWFE010000070.1 GCA_017512555.1 Solobacterium sp.
GAGAAAGCCACCTACATCCGTGCTGGTATTAATACTGTGATCTTGGGAAAACCTAATGTGGGCAAGTCTTCTCTGTTAAACGCACTCCTGGAAGAAGAGAAAGCGATCGTTACGGACGTCGCCGGAACGACCAGGGATATTGTGGAAGGCAGTGTGCGTGTGGGAAATGTCACCCTGAATCTGGTCGATACTGCAGGTATCCATGAGACAGATGATGTGATTGAAGGCATGGGTATAGAGCGTTCCCTGAATGCCCTGAAGAAAGCGCAGCTGGTAATCGTCGTGCTGGACAGTTCCAACATCGATGAGGAAGATGAGAAACTTCTGGCTATGACGGAAGGATATCCGAGGATCATCGTATACAACAAGAGTGATCTTCATCAGATTGAAGGAACTCTTTCGGTCAGCGCGCGTACCAGGGAAATCGACGAACTGCGGAAGGCAATCGAAGAGAAATTCGCGGATGAACTGCGTATTGCCGGCAGTGACACACTGAATAATGAAAGACAGATCGGTCTGGCAAGAGAAGCGTATAATGCCATGCAGGATGCGGTGGCCAGTATGGAAGCCGGACATGAGATCGATCTGGTAACCATAGACCTGCAGAAAGCCTACGATGCGATTAAGGCAATCACCGGAGAAGCGACACGGGAAGGACTGCTGGATGAGATCTTCAGCCGGTTCTGTTTAGGTAAATAATATGAATTTTATCGACTCACATGCGCATATCTTTTCCGAAGAATTCCGTGAAGATTTTACGGAAGTTCTTCAGCGTGCAGAAGAGAAACACGTACACCGGATCATGATCGTTACGACACAGCCGGGCGAAGCGCGTCAGGCAATGGCTTTTGCGGTGCAGGATCCTTACCGCTTTCAGGTAGCCTACGGTATCCATCCGGAAGATATTACCCGGGTGAATGAAGAAATGATCCGGGAGATGGAAGAGATCGTCAGTGATCCCGGGATTACCGCGGTGGGAGAGATCGGTTTGGATTATCACTGGGAACCGGAATATAAAAGCGAACAGAAGGAACTGTTTATCCGCCAGATTGAGATTGCCCGGAAAGTGAACAAGCCGATCCTGGTACATTGCCGGGACGCTATCCAGGATACATTTGACATCATGAAGGCACACAGAATCAGAGGCTTGATGCATTGTTTTCCCGGTTCCGCGGAGATGGGCATTGAATTTACCAAGCTTGGTTATTACATCGCGCTGGGAGGTGCTGCCACGTTCAAGAATGCCCGCCATGCCCTGGAAGTCTGCCGTGCAATTGATCCGAAGTACCTGCTTACAGAGACAGATTGTCCGTACATGGCGCCCGTCCCGATGCGTGGAAAACGGAATGAGCCATCTTACATCCCGTATATCGTAGATGTTCTGGCCAGAGAACGAGGGATAACAGCTGAAGAAATGGCAGAGATCATCGACCGGAATTACAGCCGCTTCCTGGGAGAAACTGATGCGTAAAATCCGGGAAGTGATCATCGTAGAAGGACGCCATGATACTGCAACACTGAAGAAATACTTTGACTGCGAAACGATTGAGACCGGCGGTACATCCCTGGACGAAGAAACGCAGAAAAGGATTCTCCGTGCTGCAGAGTCGACAGGCATCATCATCCTCACCGATCCGGATGCCCCGGGAAACCAGATCCGTCATAAGATCCACGAGCTCGTACCGGATGCCAAAGACGCCTATGTAAACAAGGAGAATGCCAGAACGGAAAAGAAAGTCGGTGTTGAACATGCCGGCAGAGAAGAACTGGAGAATGCGTTAAGCCACGTGATGGGAGAGACCGGTATTCCCGGTACACTGACAATGGCGGACATGTACGACCTGGGATTATGCGGAACAGGCGAAAGTAAAAATCAGAGAGTCAGAATCGGTAAGATTTTTCATACCGGATACGGAAACGCGAAGACAATGTTACAACGGTTGAATCATACCGGAATCACCCGTGAACAAATACTAGAGGTACTGCATAGTGAATAAACCAATCGCCACAATTGCGAGAACCAGAGAAATCTTAAACAAATATGATCTGCGCGCCAAGAAAGGGTATGGGCAGAATTTCATCACGGACGTTTCAGTCGTGGCGAGGATGGCAGACAGCACATCCTGCCAGGGGACAGCCGTGGAGATCGGCCCCGGAATCGGCAGCCTTACCGAACAACTTGCGCAGCGTTTTGACCGTGTGATTGCGTATGAGATCGATGAACGGCTGAAAGAAGTACTTGCGGATACCCTGCAGGAATATCCCAACGTGGAAATACGTTTCGGTGACTTTCTTACCCAGGATCTGGATGATGTGATCCGGGAGGCGGGAGAGATCACTGTTGCGGCAAATCTGCCGTACTACATCACCACACCGGTATTATTCAAACTCTTTGAATACGGGCAGAAAATACCGGATATCACGGTCATGGTACAGAAAGAAGTCGCGGACCGTTTCACCGCGCTTCCCGGCACAAAGGAATACAGTGCGCTCAGTGTGGAAGGGCAATACCTGTACACGATCAAAAGACTATTCACAGTACCACGTACATCATTTTCACCGTCACCGAATGTGGACAGCGCTGTTGTACAGTTCCTCCGCCGTCCGGATACAGAAGACATTCCGGTCGGAGAGTTCTTTGCGTTTGTCCGTGAGTGTTTTAAACAGCGACGGAAAACCCTGCAGAACAATCTGAAAGATAATTACGGCAGTGAGAGATCGGCAGAGATCCTGGCAAACTGCGGTTTCTCTGCGTCTGTACGTCCGCAGGAGCTGACCTGTGATGATTATGTAAAACTCTATCAGGAGGTATGTCATGATTGAACGTGCTTATGCCAAGATCAATTTATGTCTGGATGTTGTCGGGGAGAGAGAAGACGGATACCACGAACTGCGGATGATCATGATTCCGCTGAACTTCTACGATATTCTGACGATTGAGCCTGCCTCAGAGACTTCTCTGTCCATCAACCGCTCATTTCTCCCGGTCAATGAAAAGAACACGGTAATCAAGGCGATCCGGCTCATTCAGGAACGTTACGGCATTACCCAGCAGTTTGCCTGTACACTGAATAAACATATTCCCACCCAGGCGGGTCTGGCCGGTGGTTCTGCGGATGCGGCAGCCGCAATCCGTATCCTGAACAAGATGTGTTCCCTGAATCTGTCTGTTCCTGAATTACTGGACCTTGGCAAACATGTCGGCGCGGATGTCCCGTTCTGTATCATGAATCAGCCCGCACTGGTGGAAGGAATTGGTGAAACCCTCCATCCGTTTAGTATGAATACGGACTTTGAAATTTTACTGGTCAAACCACGCAAGGGAGTCAGCACCGCAGCTGCCTTCTCTGCCCTGAAAGAGAATACGATGATCCACCCAGACTGTGACCGTATGCGTACCGCTCTGGAGAACAATGACTACGATACTGTGATTGCTTCCCTGGGTAATACCCTGGAAGAAGTAAGTATGGAACTGGTGCCGCAGATCCGTGAAATCAAGGAAGATATGTACGCATTTGGGTTTGACGGGGTATTGATGTCCGGCAGCGGTTCCACGGTATTTGGAATCACCAGGAATCCTAAGTTGATGGAATCTACCCTGAATATCATGCGTAATAAGGGATACTTTGTGAGGAAGACAAAACCCCTCACGAATCATTCCGGTGATTAATACACATAGAGTATAAAAAGAAGTATGAACCAAAACGAGAGACTGGATTATCTGGTAGAACAATTTAAAGAAGATTCCGTTCAGTACAAGAATCTGATCGTACCGGAAGAAATAATTGAAAAAAGACGTATCCTGCGTTCACTGATGAATATCCGTATGCCCAAGAGAATGTCAGGGGATGTTTTGCGTGTTCAGGATGAATACCTGCAGGAAAGGAATCGTGAAAACGGTGTGGTGGATCTTTCCGCGATACCGGTGATCGCTGCACAGGGAAGCAGTCATGCGTACGGAGATATCCTCTCCATATGGCAGGGAGATATCACCAGACTCGCTGTGGAAGCTATCATCAACGCCGCGAATTCACAGATGTTAGGGTGTTTTATCCCTATGCACACCTGTATCGATAACCCGATGCTGAACTGAATCACACACTTTGCGTAAATATCATACGTAGAGATATACGAACATTCCTGGAGTTGGCAGTTTGCCTGCCGAAACCGTCGGTACATGCCAGTCCTGGCGAAAAGCTTCGGTATTACCGGCAGATTAAACAGATCAGCCAGGAAGAGATCAGCAGGATCCTGGGCTGCAAGAATATCTGGTATATCACC
>JAFWFE010000071.1 GCA_017512555.1 Solobacterium sp.
TCTGTGCTTTCAGTGCTTCGTTTTCTGCCTGAAGTTCCTCGATTGTCTTTTCCTTCTCTGGCATGCCGTCCCTTCTTCCTTTCAATGACAGTATACCCGTTTTCTCTGTATTCTTTGATCCATCTGGGCAATGTTCCATGACTTGACAGCCTCAGATCAAGCGATACTTCATTGGCTGATTCCCCTCCGATCAGTACACGCTTGATCGCGGCTTCCTTAAACTCCGGACTGTAATATGTCCATTTATGCTCTAATACTGAGAGTTCATGTCTGTCTGCCAGATGGACCATATACTTTACTGCCCGGCTGTCCAGATTTCTTTCTTTTCCAATTCGCTCCGGTGATTTATGTCTCAGTTTCCATTCGTTGTATATCTCTACCTTTTCCTCATAACTCAGTTTCATTGAAAAACACCCCTTAAGTTGTTGTTCAACTTTTGGGGTGCAGTTCATGATCCGGGACTTCTGTCTATTCAACCAAAGATTATAACCGGGTACTATTCAATATCCATCGCCGCATGGTAACCCAGGTATACCGCATTGGTAATGGTGGATACTCTCTGCGCGTCACCGATGACTCTGACAAACGGTGCAGTTCCGAGTAATTCATCGACCATCTTTGAGCGTGAACGCTGGCCAAGCGCGCAGATCACCGTCTTACCCGGGACAAGTACTTCTTTACCTTCCGCATCTTCACAGATGATCCCGTCTCCGGTAACTCTCAGGCCTTTATGATTAGTATGTACAGTCACATATTTGTTGATCTCAGCCATCAGTAACGGTCTGTGACGTACGTTGGCATCCGGTGCCAGTTCACCGCGCATTTCCACGAGGTGGACATTCTTGCCTTCCATGCCCAGATGTACTGCGCACTCACAACCCGCAAGACCTCCGCCGAATACAACCACATCATCCTGTACCTTGTCTTTTTCCAGGTAATAATTGTTTACGATGATGACATTATCTCCGTCCAGACCGGGAATCGGAGGTAATAACGGTTCTGATCCGACACCGATGATCAATGCGTCGGGTGCTTCCTTTTCCACGTATTCCTTTGTCACTTCCGTATGTAGACGGATTTCCACACCGGCAGCTCTTGCGAATCTTTCATACGTACCGGATAACTGGTACATCTCATACTTGAACGGCAATGCCTGCTCACTCTTCAGAATACCGCCGCACTGTGCTTCTTTCTCACAAAGGATGACCTGATGACCACGTTTCGCAGCGATATAAGCCGCATATATTCCTCCGGGACCTCCGCCTGCCACAAGCACCTTCTTCTTCACCGGCGCCGGGTAGACCACATCACCCTCATCTTCTCTGCCGATCAACGGATTTACCGTACAGCGGCGTGTAGAAGTGGAAGCTCTCTCTGCCATACAGGTGAAACAACGCAGACAGCGGACAATATCCTCATCCTGGTTTGCCATGACCTTGTTCGGAAGGAACGGATCTGCCAGTAAAGCTCTTCCCATGTACACGACATCTGCCTTGCCGGACGCGATGATCTCTTCCATCTGCGCAGGATCATTCAGACCGCCGATCGTAGCGACAGGTTTGGAAACGTGTTTCTTGATTTCTTCCGCAAGGAATACATTCCTGCCGTGTTCGGTAAACATGGAAGGATGTGTGATACCAAAGGTCTTCTGGTAGGTTCCTGCAGAGACGTGGATCAGATCCACATACGGTTCAACCATCTGCGCAATACGTATGCCTTCTTCAAGATCATAGCCGCCTTCCACAAACTCAGCACCGCTCATCCGGAATTCAACCGGGAAATACGGTCCTACAGCTTCACGTACTGACTTTAATACTTCAATCGCAAACCGGCAGCGGTTCTCCAGAGATCCTCCATATTCATCTGTACGATGGTTAAATAACGGGGATAAGAACTGGTTGATCAGCCAGCCGTGTCCGCCGTGAATCATCAACAGTTCAAAACCTGCGCGCTTAGCCAGGCCAGCCACATGACCATAGGCTTCAACGATCTCTGCCATCATCTCCTTAGTCAGTGCTTTTACCGGCACACCATCCCAGCGGGTTGTGTCGGAAGGACCCCACTGACTGAGATTTTTCTGTTTCTTCTTATCCGTCATGTATGTACCTGCGAACATACCGGAATGCGATAATTCCAGGCTGGCAACTGCTCCGTGCCTGCTGATCGCATCTGCCGCATATGTGGCGCACGCCAGAGAATTCAAAATACTTTCATCTAAGTGGTAGGCATGAGAACCATCGGTTTCCGGGTGTACCATACACTCAGAAACAGTGACTGCGGCTGCTCCGCCTTTGGCGCGTAATTCGTAAAAAGCCCGGGACTTCGGACCGATACATCCATCGTTGGTGATGTCTGTGCCTCCCATCGGTGCCGAAAACATGCGATTACGAAAAGTTGTTCTTCCTAACGTAATCGGACTGCATAAATGTGGAAATTTCTGCTCCATAAACGTTCTCCTGACTATATATGATAAAAAAGATATGTTGGTTCCTGAGAAAATTGTATCAGTTTTCTGTTTAACTTAAAACAGGTTCCTGTACCAGAAACCTGTATTAGTTATTATTTGCCGAATTCTTCCTTCAGCAAGTCTATAAAGTATCGTGTAGACCTGCTCAGGTACATTCCCTGACGGTATACCGCATTCACATCCCACTGGGCATCGGAACCGACATAGCGGAAACACGGGACTTCATGGATTCCTCCCTGGGGGATGATCGCTCTTTCCGAGATGATCGTAGCGCCCAGACCTGCTTTCGCCAGTTGTACAGCAGTAATACCGGAGGTTACCACAACCATCTCTTCCGGATTCAGTCCGGCCTCATGCAGGATACGTTCTGCGTATTTACGGATATACTGCCCCTCTCCCATCAGGATAAACGGGATATCTTTCATCTTGGAAAGATCCAGTAATGCCGGCCGGTCATCGCTTTCCTTCTCCAGGATCATCTCCTTTGTGATCATACTCTTATCTGCCACCAGATATAGTTTCTCCCTGTAGATCAGTTCGGTCTGTAATCCGGGAGGAAGATCATCGGTACGTCCGGGTAATATCGCCAGATCCACAGTACCGCTTTCCAGGTCGTGGACGATCTGTGAAGAACGCGCTTCTTTCAGGCGGAGAGATACTTTCGGGAAACTGCTGCGGAATCTCTTGAGTACTCTTGGTAACATATATCCTGCGCGTTCTGTCGGTATTCCCAGGTTGATTTCTCCGGATTCTTCATTCCCGATATCATGGAGTTCTTTTTGGAGACTGTCATACAGGGCAAGAATCTCTCTGGCTGTTTCCACATAGCGTTTTCCGGCATAGGTCAGAGTAATCGGTGTGGTCTTGCGGTCAAATAGTAAAACTCCCGTCTCTTCTTCGACTTTGGAGATGACATAGCTCAGTGAGGGCTGGGATATATACAATTTCTTTGCGGCTGCTGTAAAACTCTGACACTCTGCCGTCGTTACGATATACTTCAGTTCACGAAAATCCATAGTTGTTCTCCCCTGCAGATGTACTGATATTATTCTAACACACCTGCATATCTGTAATGTTATTATGGTATGATTAGTACAGGTAAAAGGTTTTATCAAGCATATAATCGGAGGTTGTAATTATGCGAACATTTACGATTGCAACATTACCAGGTGATGGTATCGGACCTGAAATCATCCGTGAAGGAGTAAAGGTTATTGAAGCTGTAGAGAAAGGCTTTGACTCCTTCAAACTAAACTTTGATTATTACGATGCCGGAGCAGCGTTCTACCGTGATACTGGTGTGATTATCGCCAAAGAAGTCGAAGAAGCGATGGACTCTGCAGACGCAATCTTCCTCGGTGCCATGGGACTTCCGGAAGTTACCCTTCCTGATGGTACGGAAACCCAGGGAATCATCATCAACGGTACCAGAAAACGTCTGAATCTGTTTGCCGGTGTACGTCCTATCCGTTTAATGCCTAACGTACAATCCCCGCTCAAAGGTAAGGATAAGATCGACTTTGTGATCGTTCGGGAAAGTTCGGAAGGATTGTTTGCTTCCTTCATGTCCGGCGCGAATGTTTATGACAAGGTGTACGCAGACACAATGATCATCACCCGTGAGGGTACAGAGAAAGTCACAGACTATGCGTTCCGTTTATCTGAAAAGCGTAACGGCAGACCTTCCGACGGAAAGAAAGTCGTTACCTGCGTAGATAAATCCAATAACTTCACCTCGCAGGCATTCTTCCGTAAGATCTATAACGAAGTTGCGGAAAAGTATCCGGAGATCGGCAGAGATTATTCTTACGTAGATGCGATCAATATCAACCTGATTCTCCATCCGGAGAACTATGATGTACTTGTGTCAGAGAATATCTTCGGTGATATCATCTCCGACATGGCAGCGACACTGGTCGGTGGTATGGGTATGGCTCCTTCCGGAGATATCGGTTATGACCATGCGATGTTCCAGCCTGCACATGGTTCAGCGCCTACACTTGCAGGAAAGAATATCGCAAACCCGATTGCGACCATTCTCTCTGGTGCCATGATGCTGGAATGGCTTGGAAATAAGTTTGGTGTGGAAGATATGGTCAAAGCTTCCGAGATCATCACAAAAGCGGTAGACCAGGTACTGATCAACGGACATCTGACCAGAGATATCGGCGGTGATACATCCACATCCGACTTTGGTGACTACACCGTGGAAGAGATTCGCAAACTGATCTAAATCAATCCACGTAAGACAAAAGAAATACCTCCATATCTCTAAGGATAAGGAGGTATTTTTCTTTTTATTCCGTATTCGCAGGAATACTATTCAGCTGCACGCTTGAAGTGTTCAAGGTTCAGGATATAACTATCACAGGAATTTCCCTGAGCGAGTTCTTCCACATAGAGACCGGCTTCGATCAACTTATCAAAGTCAATACCTGTATCGATACCCATACCCTGTAACATATATACCAAGTCTTCTGTGGAGATATTACCGGTAGCACCTTTGACAACATTACATCCGCCGGTACCTGCAAGAGAAGAGTCTACGTATTCTACGCCTGCGTCAATTGCCGCAACGACGTTCGCAAGACCGGAACCTCTGGTGTTATGCGGATGGAATGCCCAATGTTCAACATTCGGGTAATATGCCATCATATCGGTGAAGAACTGTCTGACTAGTACAGGAGTTGCCAGACCAGCTGTATCATTCAGTGAGATCTCGGTAACCCCGATGGACAGGAAACTGTCAATGATCGTACGCAATGTATCGTAGGTGATCTCATCCCCGAACGGAGAAGCGAACGCCAGAGAAATCGATCCAAGCAGTTTTACATTATTGTCCTTTGCGACCTGTCCGATCTCAGTAAAGCCTCTCAACCCTTCTTCCAAAGAGCGGTTAGTCATCAGTTCAAAGTGCTTGCGGGAAGCGGATGTATTGATCTTGAACTTGTTACAGCCATACTCTACAGCCTGTCTTGCGCCTGCCGGTGTCTGTAACAATGCACGATAGACAACACCTTCTTTACGGTTCATCTTCGCGAATACTTCCGGTGTGTTGGCCATCAGCGGGAATGCGGTGGTATCCGGCAGGAAAGATCCTACTTCAATCTCCTTGATTCCGGCATCAACCATCATATCCAGAAGACGTACTTTCTCATCTGCGCCTACCATGAAGGGCAGGTTCTGCATACCATCACGTGTGCTTACTTCACATACTCTGATTGTTTTCGGTACATTAAACATATCTGTTACTCCTATTCTATACTTCCGTCACCCTGACGTTTATACTGTTCAAGGCGAAGCAGATAACTGTCCCACTTATCCGCAGGTACCAGTTCTCTGGTGAATTCTCCGGCAACAAGAAGCTTTGCGAAGTCTATACCTGTTGTTACCCCAAGACCATCCAGCATATATACCAGGTCTTCTGTGGAGATATTTCCGGAAGCGTTCTTGAAGACTGTACATCCGCCGGTACCGGCAAGAGAAGAGTCCACATTCAGTACACCAGCATCTATGGCACTGAGTGTATTTGCCAGCCCCATACCACGTGTATTATGCGGATGGAAGCACCATCTCTCTACCGTCGGGAATTCCGCGATCATTACCTTGAAGTATTCGTTAACCAGACCGGGAGTTGCCATACCTGCAGTATCATTCATGGAGATCTGTGTAACACCGATATCCAGGAAGTTAGAGATGATCATGCGCAGTCTGTCCAGAGGTACTATGCCGTCATACGGAGACTCAAACGCAAGAGATATCGAGCCGAGTAATGCGACATTGTTTTCTGCCGCAATCTTACCGATTCCCGCAAAGCCTTTAATACCCTCTTCAATCGATTTTCCGGTCATCAGTTCATAGTGTTTCTGACTGCCGGAGATATTGATCTTGAACTTGTTACAGCCATGATCTACAGCCTGTTGTGCACCTGCCGGTGTCTGCAACAGAGCACGATAAACAACGCCTTCTCTTCTGTTTAATTTGTCAAAGACTTCCGGGGTATTGCCCATCTGGTTTTTGGCCTGTCCGCGGTCAGGCAGGAAGGAACCTACTTCGATCTCTTTGATTCCTGCATCTACGATCATATTAACAAGTTTTACCTTGTCATCCGCATCAATCATGTAAGGAAGAGACTGAAAGCCGTCACGTGTACATACTTCACATACACGGATCTCTTTCGGTGTATTAAACATACATACACCTCCTTTCCTAGATTAGAGATATTTCTCAAAGAATGCAGTAGCAGTCGCAATTCTCTCGGCATCTCCGTCTTCATGCGCAATGCCCGGGATAATTGCCAGTTCTACGGTTTCTACGCCGTTATCCAGGTAATTCTTCTGTAAGGTCTTCATCCGGTCTACACGGTTTGTGCCATACTTGGAATCACCGATAAACAGATTGTCTTTTTCACCGACAACGATGATTACAGGTACCTTGCGGATTGCCGGAAGATCCAGTTCCTGTCCGAAGACCTGTTTGAAGTCCTTCACACCCCAGTAGAAGTTTTCTTCAAAGTCAAGGTACGTCGGTCTGCCGGGTGCGCCGATATTCACTGCTTTAAGACGATCCGGGTGCAGATACAGGAAACGGTGGACAAACTGACCGCCTCCGGAATGACCGAACAGGAAGAACTTCTCTGTTTCAATACATCCTTCATAACGAGCAGCCATATCATCAATCATATTCAGCAGGACCTGATCATAGAAGATTCCATCCTGATGAACCATCTTGTACGCATTGAAATCGTCATGTACAACTACACCACTCGGGAATAACGGTGCCAGAATTGCGGCATTGTGTTCATCCGCCCATTTCTTTGCCAGACGTACATAGTGCTCGGTTGCGCAGCCGGTTCCGTGAACCAGAACCAATAACTGGTAATGCGGATTCTCTTCCTCATAGAAGCTGTCCGGTACGTGTACCCAGTACGGGAAGCGGGGATCGCTCGGACACGTCCACAACATATTCAAGTCTGCGTTTCCAAATAAATTCTTACGTGTTTCCTTGGTTAAACCTTCTGTTAAACTTGCCATCGTATGCTCTCCTAATCTTTATCCTGGAATATCCAGCGTACTGCATCAGGGAAACGGTATTTCCATTCCCTCTGGTTATGCATTGCGTCAGGATAAATGTTGTATTTGATGATTTCTGCAGGAACTCCGTGTTTCAGGTAATTCTCATACATCATGTTCGCGCCGTCCAGGAACTCTTCTTTCGTGGTCATACGGCCGAATTCATTGGTTCCGACATCCATATATAAGTATTTCAGATGGC
The DNA here is from genome assembly GCA_017512555.1 of Solobacterium sp. Lineage (GTDB taxonomy): Bacteria > Bacillota_I > Bacilli_A > Erysipelotrichales > Erysipelotrichaceae > Bulleidia. The sequence continues at coordinate 7,742 of JAFWFE010000071.1, forward strand.
TGTAGGAACCGGTATCCAGAGATTCCTGTAATTTATCCAGCCAGATACAAACTGCAGAACTCATCGCAATGATCCGGTGGAATGTTTCCGGGTGGGATACTGCCGCATAGACTGCGCTCAGACCACCTGTACTATATCCTGCATAGGCTGTATTATCCGGATCCGGCAATGTACGATATGTCGCATCCACGTAGTTTTTCAGGTCTGTGACCATCCACTGCAAATATTCCTTACCTAAACCATCAATATGCGGTTCAAACTTCTTTTCCGGAGGTACATCAAAGTCTTTGGTATACGGTGAATACTCTGCTGTACGCTCTGCCGGGTCAAACGGTGCTGAAATTGCCACATAAATGACCTGAGGCATGAATTTACCGTAATCATCCATATACTGTTCCAGACGAAGACTTTCCGCACCGCGGTATGTCTGGTCATCTCTGTACAGATCCTGACCGTCACTGACATAAAGTACAGGATAACGCTTATCACTGTTTTCATAGCCTTCAGGCACCATGATCCTGACCAGAACAGGCCGGTCATTGATCGTTGTTATACATGTGTTATATTCATCTATTCTCATCTTATTTACTCCTACTTAAATATCCCTGTATACCCAGCGGATGGCATCCGGAAAACGTGGACGAAGTGATGTATGATCGTGTACCACACTTTCTTCGCATATCCGGAGAAGAATATGATCCTGGTCAAAGCCGTAATCCTGCAGTCTCTGATAGACTGTATTCGCACCATCGATGAAATCCTTCGATGTTGAAAAACGGCCATGATCATTGATTCCGATATCGATATATACATACTTCAACTGGTCCAGATTACAGCTGTCCATGGTTTTCAGTAATTTGTCTATCCAGATATTCACGGCAGCACTCAGCATAATCACCCGGGAGAATACATGTGTGTATTTCATCCCCGCATAGATACTGAGTAACCCGCCGATACTGAAGCCGCCGATCCCGGTATACTCCGCTTCCGGTTTTGTCCGGTAGTTGGAATCAATCCAGGGCTTAAGCTCCGAAATCAGCCAGTTTAAATAGATCTCTCCCTGTCCTTCGATATCCGATTCAAAATATACCCCTTCAGGCACATCAAAGTGCTTTGTATATGGCGCATACAATCTTGTGCGTTTTGTGTTATCCGGCGGACAGTCAATACCCACAATGATGACTTTCGGCAGATATGCGGCAAATTTGGAATAATACTCGGCATAACGATAACTGTGCCCGTCATACGCATCTTCGTCATAAAAGATGTCCTGTCCATCCTGCATGTACAGAACCGGATATTTCTCTTTCGTCTCTTCATATCCCTCCGGAGTCATAACCCGGAAAGTAACATCATAGTTCAACTCTGTGATTTTTGACTGAAATGTCTGAATATCCATAATTAGACCTATTTCTTTTTCAGTGCTCTTATTTCCTGCGGAACGATACCCAGGACCTTCTCTGATGTTTCAGGGAGATAGAGTTTCCTGTCTTCGTGGATCGTTCCTTCGTATACCTTTTCTTTCGCTATTGTTGTCAGGGAATACTCGGTATGTACCATCTCTTTGCGTTTCCCTTTTTTCATCGTCTCCAGAATCTCTTCATAGATAAAGAACTCAATCACCAGATACTGATTCATCCGTATCGCTTCATTTCTCAGCAGTTCCTGGTGTTTCTGTTCATACAAGTCCCAGGTAATCGTATCCATCGGAATCTCTTCCGGAGTACGTTTCAACACATCTTCTTTCAAGTCAAACAGATAGACTGTCTGTGACTCAATGCCATAGATGACATTCTTCACAAAGGGATTATCCATCCGGTAGAGATGTTCACCATCCCGGATCAGTAAAACCGGTTTGAATGACTTCTGATTCCGCAGATACCCGAAAGCATATACACATTCTTCCGAAATTCCATGTTTTGCGAAAGTATCTTTTAACTGACGCAGATTCTTCTGTTCAATTTCTGTGTATTCATCAAAAAGTTTGTGTTTTTTCCGGTTGATCACCAGTGAGACCAAGATCAGGTATATACCGGCAATCAAAAGGAAAATACCGTTCTGAGTGAACATATACAAGCTTGTAGGAAAGAGTAGCAGAACCAGATAGGAACTCTGTTCCTGCCGGATACGTTCATGCCTGGCCGTATATTCTTTATACGGACCATTTACCTGATACTGCGGCGTGAATGTACTTTTCTTCCTAAACAAACCCATAGTTTTTCCTCAGAACGGTATTTTTATTATTTATTGATTATTGTGATCGCAGTTTGTCCGATTACATCATACCGAACATTACACTGGCGACAACAAGCATCAGAGCACCACCGATACGGGAAGAGATCTGAGCATAGCTCATCATATCCATACGGTTTGCGGCACCCAATACCTGAACGTCACCGGAACCACCACCGTTAGCCATACAGAGACCAGCGGTAATGATCGCTTCGATCGGATAGAACTTGAACAGTTTACCAACAAAGAATGTACCAATCATACATCCGACAACTGTCGCGCACATGCAGAAGAGACTTCCGAGGTTAGCAAATGCGCCAAGATAGTCTGTCAGACTGGAGCCGATACCAACTGTAATCATCAGCGGGAAGCTCATGTACTGAACAAAGAATCTCTGCATTGCACGAGCACCTGCACGAATTTCAACCGGGATAATACCGGAGATGTTCAGCAGAGCAACCAGGATAACCATGAATGCGAATTCATGAATAGAGAAGCCAAGACCTGCTTTATTGATGAAGGAGATGTTCTTTCCATAGAATGTAGCAATCTGGAAGCAGAACAGACCTAACGCAAGACCTGTAGCATATTCCTGCGGACCGCATTTTACTTTGTCAATCGGATCTTCACCGGCAGACATGTTGCCTTCGGTCTTCATTAACTGACCATGACCGTTCCATTCCGGCTTTCTGTCACCGACTCTGTTCAGCAGAGCGCCGAAGATAACAGCGAAGAGGTTACCGATGGAAATAACCGCAAAGCTCTTTGCCCACCATGCGGAAGCTGCTGCTGTTGCCGCATCGCCTTCCAGACCTAAAGCGGCCGCGTACATCTTGGACATCGGGGTAATACCTGCACCGTTACCACCACCCATGATCGGAACTGCATAGTCCATCATTGACTGTGTGAAGCCAAGTCCGAACACTGTACCAACAACACCGCAGAGCAGCATAGCACATGCAACACCGCCGATAATTGTCGGAATATATCCGGCGAAGGACTTAATGAGCATCTTTCTGTCGATGGATAATACTGAACCAGTGATCAGAACCAGAATATAGAGGTTCAGGAAGCCTGTACCGCCGTTGAATGTATTCAGAGCAGCGACAGTATTCTCACCAAGCAGATGGAATGTGTTGAAGGCTGCAGCTGTGAGGGATGTAAATAACATACCTCCGCCCAGCCAGTCTTTCCATACAGGAATGTGATTACCGATCCAGCCTAAGCACGAACCGACAACCAGCGCGAATCCGAGAGCACCAACCATGTTGGTGATCATCTTGTCTGTCTTTCCCAGGATCATGAAGACTACTGCCATAACAGCAATCATCCAAACGGGGAAGCCGAGAATTTTTGTTTGAGCTTTTTCCGTACTCATAACGCCCCTCCTTTATAGATAATCATTTTGGTAAAACGATTTACCTGTAAATCTACTTTAATAATGGAAACGCTTTCTGTCAAGCGTGTTCACATAATTTACACACAGTTTTTTTAGATATCGTACTTCTTGTATGTACCTTCGCAAGGATTACCTTTACATACATAGGCACACTGATTCTGGAAATCTACAACGATACTGGCTACTGTCATCAGCCCATTCATGTCTGCAGGATCACCGGAATTCGCATGATTGCAGATGGAACTCGGATAGAATTCGTGGTCTTTCATGCATTCCATAATAGATTCAACGGTGATATTTCCGTAATCGTGGTAAAGCAGACTTGCTAGTCTAACCTGACGATTTCTTGTCGAGGATAAAACACCTGTGGGGCCTTTATCCTTGCTGGGATCTACGGAAAAATGATTCGCGTGTGTCACAATACCACCGACCGGATGAATCAGATCACAGCCTACCGGACTCGCTTCAATATCCACTGCCTTGTCTTCTGCACCGGACACTAATACAGAGTTATTGGATACGCTTCTCTTAATTCCCGTAATCCAGTTAAATGCTTCATCATATGTCTTACAGGCAAGTACTTTTCTTCTTAGGAAGCATACTGGAATGCCACCGCCCGGACCGTCATATTTGGATGCGATCATGTTGTTGCACAAGCCTATTCCGTGATTGTTATATCCTTCTCTCAGCAACTGGCCGGCTTCGGTAAGGCCAAAGATTCTCGTTCCATCTTCCTCAATGATGTGCAGAAGTACGATCTTATCCAGTACACCAGGGCGATAATCCCAGTTCTTGACCATAATTGTTCCATGATTCTTGGTTGCTTCCGAAAGAATTGCTCCTGTCGTGCACTCTGCGACAGGCTGAATTGGGTAATTAGTCAATTCATAACGGGTATTCAAAACCATCAATCCGTCAAAAGGAACACCAGCACCTTCAGCGACACCTTTCGCTTCTTCCAGCACTTCCGGCATGGCTTCTTCGATATCCGGCACAAATGCCATCGCTAGTTTTGTGGTGACTTCCCATGGTTGTCCCTTCCCTTCAAAGTAAGCACGATAATTGGCAATCCCTGCTTTGATTCTGTCTGCTGCGGCTTTACCGTATTGAACACCACGTTCAAAAGGTGTTGATGCGTCGATTACAATAACATCAAATTCTTTCATGATCTCCTCCTATGGTTTCTCACAACTACAATATAACCGTCATTATTACCAGGTTATGATGAAAAAAAGTCATATGTTCATGACTTTTATTCCTGATCAGATTTCGTTTGTTTTCTTGACCTGCCGTACAGCATCCTTGGTGATACGAATGAACTCTTTCAAGATAAAGGAGATTTCTTCATCACTTCGTACTGCAGTCTGGAAAGTACAGATTTCTTCTTCCCCTTCCAGTACACAGAATACCGGCGTATTGAGATATCCTCCCTGGAATTTACAGATATCATACACATAGGAGATCTTATCTCCTTCCACAGACATGATGTATGCCGCATCGATACTCATCATATGCATGATCGACTTTGGCGTAATATTGTTTCTTTCCAGGATATTCTCCAGTGAGCGGGTGATCGCAAAGCCTTCTTTCGCGGTCACAAAGTCCTGTTGTTCCAGTGTTTCCGGGCGGATGACCAGAGGTGTATCAAAGCTGTCTTTCGGTATTTCATACCCTTTCAGACATTCATGTGTTTGAGGTATGGTAAATAACAGTCTTTCCCGGCAGATCATACTGTAACTGATCTCCGGGTTGTTGTATTCCGGAAGACTGAGGATACAGAGATCAACTTCGTGATCCAGGAGTTTCTTTTCCAGTTCCAGCATACTGTCTGTAATGATCTCTACCTGGATATCCGGATATAGTTTCCAGAACCGGCTCAGAATAAACGGTGCCCAGTATTCCGCCCTGCCCGGTCCCATACCTACACGGATCTTACCATGGTACTGTTCAGAGAATTGCTGCAGTCTGCGTTCCATTTGTTCTTTCTGGCTCAGGATGATCCGTGCCTGTTTCACAAAATACGCGCCGGCGGCAGTCAGGTGGATTGGTGTAGATAAACGGTCGAACAGTTTAACCCCGAGTTCATCTTCCAGACGGTTCATACTCTTGGTCAGGGCAGACTGTGAAAGATACAGCTGGTTGGCTGCCTTGGTTATACTATTCTGTTCAGCTATGGTAAGCACGTATTGTAATTGTTCAAAGTTCATAGATAACTCTGTTTTTATCTTAGCATTTTTATCTATACCAGATAAATCGTTTTATCGTTTTTTCCTGTTATATGCACAAAGTGAAGTTATGCTATATAATACTGCCATACAGGAGTGGATTAAATCTATGGGCGTAACAATCAAAGATGTCGCGAAAAAAACCGGTGTGTCCGTAACTACGGTATCTTTGGTGCTGAATAAGAAAAACAGCCGTATTTCCGAAAAGACTCGTCAGTTGATCGAGGAAGCTGCCAGAGAGCTGAATTACGTCCCGAATCAGACTGCTGTATCTTTAGTAACCAAGAAGACACAGTTAATTGGTATGATCGTTCCGGCAGACACATATTACCAGTACTCTGACTTTATCCGTTCCGTGGAATACGCATGTAAGAATGCCGGTTACTATCTGAATATCTCTCTTGCGGAACATACCCCGGAAAGTATTGAAAAACAGATCCAGGCATTGATGCGTTATAACGTTGACGGTATTATTCTGGATCCGTCATTACTTCGTGATCCTTCGGATTCCCTGTGTGAAATGATCCGTAATCAAAGTATACCTATCGTATCTACAGATCTGATCAATAACGAGATACTCCCAAATTCCATATACCCGGATCACCGGAAAGGCGCATATACTGCCGCGGAATATCTTCTGGAACTTGGGCATACATCTATCGGTCTGATTACCGGTCCGGATTCTCTGAGTATTACAGCTTCTATGATACAGGGTTATCGTGAAGCTCTGGAGGCTTATCATATTCCCTTTACAGAGGATAAGATCTACTGCGGGTCCTATCATCTTCAAGCAGGATATTCTGGTGTAGAACAGCTGATTCATGAATGTGGCATCTCTGCCGTAATTACTTCTTCAGATTCCATTGCCTACGGTGTATTCAGATACTTGAAAAATCATCAACTGGTTCCTGGTGAAGATTTGTCTCTGATCACGTACGGATCCGGCTCCCTGATCGATACTTTAGGACTTCCGCTGACTTCCGTATCGATTCATCTGGACCGGATAGCCAGAAAGTCGGTGAATCTGATCCGCAATTACAATCATGAACCGGTCAATGCTGAAGTCATAGAACCTACTCTGATCGAACGAGGAAGTACAGGAAGAAAACAAGAAAGATAAGAATAAGTACTAACACACAAGAAAAAACCAATTTCATTTAATCTGAACTTGATCTTGCTATTTTCTCCAATCCTTTTGAAACAAGAAACCTGTAACTTCAGTCGTGCGGAGTTGTTGCATCAATTTGTGTGTCAGCTAATGTCACAAAAACAATTGAAACCAGCATTAACAGATATCCTGCCCACTGTATACCTTGTGGCACATTATGATAAACCACAAGATCAGTAATCATACAAGTAATAGGTTCAAACAGACTGATAAAAGCAACTGTAGTTGATCCTATCAAAGAGATACCTTTAGCTGTCAATATAACTGCAGAAACAAGACCGATTCCCGCAAGAGTAATCCACAAAACTTGCTTTCCTGTCGGCAGGAAAAATGTCTGCAAAGCAACTGTAAAAATAGTATAAAACAGCAAAGAAAAAGCCATAATATAAAACACTGACACCGGCTGTGGAAGGTCATGATAGGATGCTTTTTCAAATGCCACAAGATGTATAGCCCATCCTATTCCTGAAACAACAGCAATCCCCATACCGATGATTGAACTCATTCCGTAACTATATATTAATAGTATCAGGGCTGTAATCGTACAAATAACAGCTGACTTGGTGTACCGATTAACACGCTTTTGAAATATCAGATACATGATAATGCACACTGCGACAGGATAGAAAAAATGACATACTGTAGCCAATCCGAGACTAATATATCCATACGAAGAAACCAAAAGCAGGTTTGTGATAACTGCTGATCCCGCACCAATAAAAAACAATTCGCTTAATTGTTTCTTATTAACTTTGATGGAGTATTCTCCCCGGAAAGCAAAAACATATGCAAAAATGGCACAGACGAAATACCGAAGTGCCATACTACCGGTCAATGTGGCATTGTCAGCGCTTGTTACTTCTTTTGTCAAAAGCGGTATAATCCCATATATGATTGCTGAGATGCTGCTATATAGTATCCCTTTGATTGTGCCCAATTTCATCCGTTCTCCCTAAGCTTCCTGCGTGATCATTTTTTCCTACTATGTGAGAAAAAGCCATTCTCAGATGACTTTTTCTCATTATCTCTTTTGTTTTCTAGACTACAGTGTATATTCTTTAAATTCACCTTCAGAAGGTCTGACCGTTCTCAGATCGGCTATTCTTTCAGAATGACTCTGCTCTGATTGCAAAATCATATTGTAACTTATCAATTAATTGCATATCAGAGGCAAAGGTGAGTAGTTTCAGTTCAGTTCATACCTTTCATATTCATTTTCACAGGGATTTCCCCACGCAATCAATGCATAACCTCTGTCTACACAATAGAGGATAGATGCTATTGTTTCGCAGTTTCCTTCTCCGAAATGATTACATATGGAATCCGGATAATTCTCGTGATCCTTCAGACAGTTCTGTATGTATTCAGCTGTAATATTACCTGCCTGTTTCTGCAGCAGATAATCCATTCTCGGGCCACGATATCTCTGTTCCGTATGATCCCCTGTGGTTCTGAATCTATCGATTGAAGGATCTGCTTTCAAATCATTAGCCTGCGTAAGAACACCTCTTGCCGGATAAACGGGATAGGTTTCTTTAGGGTTGGTTTCGTAGGCTATCACCTGCCCTGACTTGGAAGTGATGACATAGTTCAGGGATACACACGGATTTAGTGTATGAACAACATCGCACGCTTCCTCAAATGTCTTACACTGCAGTATCCTTCTGCGCATGAAATTCGTTGGTATAGTGATACCCCTTTTATCCCATGTGGACAGTAAAGTACTGCAATTCAGGGAAAGACCATAACTGTTCATCCCGCTTCGAATAAGCTGAGCAGGCTCACAAAGCCCTGCTACTTTTGTGCCGTTTTCTTCATCGATATGCAATACATACAAATTCTTTCCGATAAACGGAGCGTTATCCCAGTTTTGGCCGCCAATCGTTTCATGATCCTTGGTCGCTTCAGGTGCAACCGCGTAGCATGTACAGTTTCCGCCGCGGAAGCCGTCTACTCCCTTAGCAAACTTCAGTAACTCATAACGTGTATTCAATACCATGACAGTACCGAAATCCACTTCGGCCCCTGCAGCAATTCCCCTGGCTTCCTGTACCAAGTCAGGCATGATTTCTTCAAGATATGGAACATATTCAAGAGCCATTTCTTTGGCTTCATCCCAAGAATAGTCCAGCTTAGAAAACGATTTCTTATATCCTTCACAGATATCCGCAATCTCATCTTTAACCTGAGATCCATGCTGCCGTCCTCTTTCAAAGGGATCCGATGATTTTACATAGATTTCTCTTAATCTTGTCATATTTATTTCCTATCTGCAGATTAGTGTTGGTCTGCTTGTGTCCTGAGAATTCATATTCACCCAGCGATCGACTTTGACATGATCTTCTTCAAATGTAATCATTACATGATCAAAGAAAGCCATTTCCGGATATCTCCATTCCATCATCAGTGCATTTTCATCACACCAGTAGGCTTCGGCAGAAATTAAAGTAATCTCCTGCTCGTACTGATGATGCAGATATGCACCGGTCATGGTCGTCGTACCCTTAACCCAGTGTTCAATCCCGGCATTAACGGTATGCCGTCCCCGTGCATCTGTCATCGCATAGGTGACCATATTATCCTTGAAATAGATCTCAACACAACTCACTCCGTCCTTGTTTTCTTCTGGAGTTAAGATATATTTCTCCTGAGGCAGGATATGACCTTTAACAGAGATATTCTTTCCCTGTAGAGTCATCCTCAGGCCTTTCTGCAGGAGAATATCATCCATCGTAGTTACAGGGCCTGCCATTTTATACGGACTTCCTTCTCTTGCAGGATCAGCCGGATTCAGGTCTTTTGTTTCAAGTGTCGTTGCATTCCTGTCAGTGCGGTCCACAACGATTTCCTGGAACAGTTTAGAGGATACATAGTTCTTGTCAGCTCCAGTGATTGTAAATACCATATCAAGTGCAGGCACAACCCCACAGGTCTGTCCGAACATTCCCTTGGCACACCATAGATCTCCTGTGTGTTCCCAATGGAAGTTATACTGTACGCCGTTAACCGGTTCGATTGGATCTTTATACCCAAAAGCATAATCAATCCACTCTTCACTGATCAGCTGTTCACCTTCCCATTTTCCCTTGTTCAGGTATAACAATCCGATCCTCAGCATATCCTCTGCTGTCAGGGAAACTCCGTTACCACCAGAACATACCCCTTCAGGACTTAACATCCACGGGAAGTCTGTAAGGCCGATCTTCTTTCCAATCCTTTCCTGCACAAGTTCACGGCAGGTCTTACCTTCCAGTTTCTGTACGATGTAAGAAAGAATATAGGAGTTGCCACTGGAGTACATATAATCTGTTCCCGGTTCCTTATCAAACGGAACTTTGAAATAAGCATCTTTCCAGCTTGTCTTTAACGGTCTCCACTCATTTCCGCCAATTGATCTTTTCTGGCCATTCCGCATTGTGATCATATTTCGGATCGTGCAGGCACGATAGTATTCATTGTCTACTTCTGTCCCTTCATATTCCGGGAAATACTTGCTCAGCGGATCACTGAGATCCAGCAGTCCATCTGTATAGGCCAGAGATACTGCAGTATTCGTCAGTACTTTTGTAAAAGAATGCATGATATGCGGGATATCTGCCGCATAGGGTGCGTTATATGCTTCAAAGATCACCTTCCCGTGTCTGGCAATCGCAATTCCATGAATCTCCGAATCAGACTTCTCACATGCATTCAGAAAATCAATTATAACTTCTGGATCCACGCCTTCCTGGGATGGTGTAGAACGAGGTAATTCACTCATAGTATAGTTCTCCCTTCTCTTTGATTATGAACAGGTCTCTATTTCTGTATCCCTGATCATAAGGACGTATCGGAAAATACTGACTGATCCCGCCGTATTTTAATTCAGAATCAGCCAGTACACTCAGGATTTTACTCTTTCATTGCAGCTAGACCGCAAGCCTGCTTGTATACTGCGAGACAGATGACCTTGCCTTCATATACGCACTGAATATTCTCTGCTTCACAGCGCTCATATTCAGCTTTGACACCTACTGCCCAATCCAACTGTTCCGGTGTCGGATAGTATACCTTGTTCGCGTATGCAGCTTCTTCAGGGGTATGTACAGCTCTGCCGTCAAATCCGAATTCCTTGGACTTGCGTGTGTACTTCTCATTGATTTCTACATTGTCTGTTAACAATACTGTGTCAACAACCTGAACACCTGCAGCTCTTGCATCGCAGACGATCTTCTGACGGACATAGAGAAGATCAAAATCATTATCTATATATCTTCTCTGGAAGCCAAATGCTCTGTTCATATCCTGCATACCGATTGTAATACAGGTTACACGATCACAACACGTCGCAATATCATACGCATTGCGGATGCCCATCGGGGATTCGATCATTGCCTGGATCTCGATGGAGTTCGGCTCAAGTCCATATTTCTGTTCGATTCTTGTCAGTTCCGCATCCAGTCTCAGCGGAGCTTCCGGAGTATGGCATTCCGGAAGACGTACTGACGAAGGCAGACCTGGTTCAATGATTTCTGCAATATCCAGTTCGAAGTACGGTGTATCGACTTCGTTGATACGGACACAGATTTCCTTGTCCTTACGGTCAAGTTTCTTCAGTACTTCCAGAATATTCTTTCTAGCTAATGGCTTGTTTGCCGGTGCGACACCGTCCTGGGTGTCGAGAATCAGGACATCAGAAGGTCCGTCAACGACTTTCTGAGCGCGTTCCAGTAAATCATCATAGAAACCGGAAACGTACGTTAATGATCTTCTTAATCTCATCTTTTTTTCCTCCGTTGATCATAATTATTGATATGATGAATTCCATCATTTGTAGAATTGTTTATCTTGTCACTTATAGAACACTTACAAGATATTCCGACAAATTTATAAGGAATTAAAGCAGGCACCCACGCCATGGATGCCTGTACATTCTGATCTTAGAAGAACGGGAATACCAGAGGCAGGATTGCTACGCAGAGCACGAAGCTGATGATAACCAGCGGCCAGCCAAATTTTGCGAAATCCTGGAACTGCAGCTTGGTAAACGGTAACAATGTCTGGTTCGTTCCGGAAGCGATAGGTGTCAGGTAAGAGCATCCTGCACCGATGGCAATTGCAAGAACGATTGCCTGCGGATTAGCACCAAGAGCCTCAGCAATGGAGATACCGACAGGCGCCAGAATACCTGCACAAGCCATGTTATTCATGAACGATGTCATGATTGCCGCACCAAGGAACAGGACAGCGGTCATCACATACAGGTTCTTTGTACCACCAAGGATATTAATGATAGCATCACCAACCATGGCACCAAGTCCGGAAGCAGTCATCAATGCGATCATCAAGTTGATACCGGCAGCGAACAGAATGAATCCACCGTTGAACTGTGACAGTGTAGACTTCGTATCTACAGTCTTTGTCAGGATCAGAATCGCAATGACCAAGTAACCAATCAGTGTAGGATCTGCTGTAATAGGAACAATCTTCAAAGAGCCATTGACCAAGGCAAGAATGAAGACCAGGAAGCCAAGAAGGACTTTCTTCTGTGCAGATGCCTGTTCAGGAGTAACTTCCTGATTAACATCAGAACCTTCGAGGTTATCACCAAAGTCATCATAGCCTGGGCACCATCTGTGCATGAAGACCATGTACAAGCCACCGATAATAAAGATCGGAATACCTACCCATGCGAAGTCAAACATACCAAATTCCGCCAAACCAACTTCCTGCAGAGCAGTATTGGCATAAACATTCGTCGGTGTACCAATCAGTGTGCAGGCACCGCCAAGTGTCGTGGAATAGATAACGAACAGAACAAGTTTGGAAAGAGAAATATTATTTACTTTCGCAATACTTGTTAGAACCGGCAGGAACGCCATAGCAACATAGCTGTTCTGCAGAACGAAGGAAATCAGGCCAGAAATCACGTATACGATTCCGAAAATTGCAAGTTCCTTTATCTTGCCGGTAGCCTTGGATGTCATTTTATCAACAAATTTACCAATAACAACATCAAGACCTGTTGCAGCAATCATCGCTGAGAAGATACAGATATTAGCAAGCAAATGAACACTAGACTTATTCAATGTTGCCCAGATATCTGAGTTTCCTGCTACACCGAGGAATACAGCAATCGGAGCCATACATACGAAGGTCATCCAGTTCGGAAGCTTGGACGCGAGGACGGCAATAAAGATAATCAAACAGATTATGCCGCCAATGAGTTGCATATTCATTTGTTTTTCCTCCCCTTCTAAGGTTACGCAACCTATTGTTACTTTAACTTTAGAAAGGAATATAAGCGTTTACAAATGCAGTTTTCCCATAGGGGCATGCAAAAAAAGAATACACGCTATTCCGGCTTTTCGTTTTTTAGTGCCAAAATGCTGCAAAAAGCCTTCATGACTTCTGTTTCCTGAGGAGTTATTTTTCTCCCTTTTAAATAAGCCAGACAGGTCAGTGCCCTTGTGTCTGCGGCAAGACGATAGATATTTACTTTCTTTTCATCCAGATAAACACGGAAGGTATCCGCAACAATTGCGCAGCCAAGACCATCCTGAACATTTTCGATAGCCAGCAGAGAATTAGCTACCTGCATCCTTTTATTGAACTCACTATTCTGAGACAACGATAACAATTCGTTGATTTCCTTACGGATATTCGTACTTTCTTCCTGTAGGATCAAAGGCTGATTTCGAATCAATTCAACATCGATTGTTCTTTCTACGGAAATAGTATTCGATAACCCATCCAGTTTATAATCCCGAGGTGTGATAAATAGCCACGAACTATAAAATAATGGCCTGCTCTCTAAATCTCCTTCTGACAGAAGGATTCTTTCCGGGCATACTGCATACTGGTATTTGCTGGTACGCAGAACAGATATGATATCTTTTGTCAGTACATTATCAATTTGCAGATCATATCCAGATATCTTTTTGTGTAATTCAGCATTAATCTGATCAGTCAATAAAGAGGATGCATTCAGGGTCATGGCAATATTGATTCGGACTTTTTCCTGCTTCTGCATATTCGCAAAACGTTGTTTCATTTCTTTTTCAACTTCTGCGACTCTTCGTGCATACAAAAGATACAAAGAGCCTGCTTCCGTGGGGATCATCCCTGTACGATCACGGATAAACAGTTGAATACCCAAAGCCTCTTCCACAGATGCAATCATTTTACTGATTGCCGGCTGCCCTACATACAGCCGTTCAGCAGCCTTGGAGATACTTCCTTCTTCTGCAACAGCAAGGATATATTCTATTGCTCTCTGCATCAGTTTTCGCCTCCTCGAGATTGTATCCAACGATACTTCCTCCGGCGTTCTTCAAGGCATGTACGGATCACTGTTGCCGTGTACTTTTCTACCTCTGAAAGTTCTTTCCTTGCCAGTTTCAAAAGCCCAATTGTCTCATCTACATCTTCCGGCATAAAGAATACAGACACACTCTCACTATCAGTAAAGAAAGGACTGTAAGATTCCATAACGAAAGCACAACCGATACCTTTTTTAACTGCTCCGATTGCAACCATGGAATTCGCCACAGACATCCGCTTATTCAGTATCAGTCCATTTTGTCTGCAAAATTCATCAATTGTCCCACGAATAGAAGTACCTTCATTCTGTAAAACAAACGGAAGTGAAGAAATATCTTTTTTATCTACAGTGCTGACAACCCTGTCATCTACAGAAATCTGATGTGATTGTACATGTATGGTATTCGGTACCAGAAGCAGGAAATGATCATCATAGAATCGTTCGAAGGACAGGCGTGGATCATCTCCGCCATCTTTCCAGCTGATTGCGAAATCATACTCATCAGACAGTAAGCCTTGCGGTACCTTACTGGAGAATACATTGGTAATATGTAATTCAGCTTCCGGATACTGTTTATGGATCTTAGTTTCTATCTCTTGAATAGCTTCGTAACTAACATGAAGAGGTAAAGCGATGTTTAACCGAAATAAAGAAGACCTCAGGAAATCCAAACCTTTCCTGAGATCTTCTTCTGCTTCTTTAAATTGTAGTAAGTAATCCATGCAGATCCGGCCTGCATCAGTGACTTCTACCCCATCCGTTGTACGCACAAACAAAGTGATATTCAGCTCGTTTTCAAAATTCTGAACAGACCTGCTCAAAGATGACTGACTGATGTTTAATGCTTTCGCCGCCTTTGAAATACTCTTGTGCTCAATTACAGCCAGGATTCTGTCGGCATCACTGATTATCGCTTTCCTTGCCATAATCACATTATACCGAATTATTTATATATTAGATTAAATATAGTTGCAGACTGTTATCCTTGCTTTTCGACTTCTAACAATTCTTTCGCTTCCTTGTATACTGCTGCACAGATGAGTTTTCCCTGTACATATGTTTCAGTAATGCCATTCTTTTCGTTTTCATCATAGGTATTTACGATCTCGTGAGCCCAGGCAAACTGTTCTGGTGTAGGATAGTATGTTTTATTTGCAAATTCAGCTTCTTCTACAGTCAATACCATTCTGCCGTCAAATCCCATTCTCTTAGAACGAATCGTATAATCTTCGTTAATCTCTACATCGCTGTTCAGCAACCCTGTATCCAGCACTTGTACACCGGCAGCTCTCCCCTCAAGAACAAATTTCTGCCTTGCATAAAGCAAATCCAGATCATTATTGATGTACTTTCTGGGTATACCCATACTGAGGTAGAGATCCTGCATGCCGATCGTCAGCACCTCACATCTTTCACAAGATGTTCCCAGTTTATATGTGTTCATTACACCAATGGGACTTTCTACCATAGCCCAGATTTTGATTGTATTCCGGTCTATTTTCCCGATATTTAAAGGTACAGCTTTATTCAGGTTATGAATAGGCTCCACCAGGTAATCAAGTCTTCTTTGAAGATCTTCTCCGGCTTTCTTCATTTGCCACAGGTACTTTGCACAAATCTCGCAGGATTCAGTAAGGGTAATCCCTTCAGATGTACGTTTAAAAACACTCACTCCAAGATCCTCTTCAAAACTTTGTAAAAATCTGCTTAGAGAGGATTGACTAATTCCCTATATTTTTGCGGCACTGGTAATACTTCTGCTTTGAATAACCGTAAGTATTTATCCGTATCATCAATTTCTTTTCGCTTATTCATATTTTCATTTTATCATATATTATTTTATACAACCAGTTTATTCCTGAAGACAATGCATTGTAATAACTGCACAAGAATCCTTTCTGCATCTTCGAACTGACTTAGCTAGTTCTGTCAAATGAATACATATCTTTAGAAAAATGCCGCATGATTATTATCCCGTAAAACAAGAAAAGGTAAGGAATACGTTCCTTACCTTTGTTTGTTATCCGGTATTATTGTTATGCCTGTGCCGAAGTATCCTCTTTCTCCATGTACCTCATCATGGCTTCCGCAGCTCTCTTGGCTGCTTCTGTCGCATGTACTACCGTAAGAGGCCCGGTAACGACATCTCCTGCCGCAAATACTCCTTCTACTGTAGTCATACTGTTTTCATCCGTTATTAACAAGCCTCTGCTGGTACCTTCCAGATGTTCTGTACTCATAATCAGTTTATCTTTCGGTCCCTGGCTGATTGCGATGATTACACTATCCGCAGGAACTAATTCTTCATGTTCAGGTACGCCGACCACATTTCCTTCATTATCCAGGATGGAATCCGCAAAGACAGGACCTTTCTCCGTAATTCTACGGATACTCTTGCCATAGATGAATTCTGCACCGTCCAGTTCCGCATAGGACATTTCATGGGAACTTGCTGTCGCATGATTGCCGCGTTCAAACATCATGACTTTTTGTACACCGTTACGGAATGCCGTACGCGCTACATCCATCGCCACATTCCCCATACCTATAATTGCCAACGACTCACCAAGTTCATGATTGGAAGGATTCTCCAGGTAAGAGATTCCAAAGTGCGCATTCGCCAGAGATTCTCCTTCAATACCCAGAGTATTCGGACGCCATACACCGGTTCCGACAAAGATCGTCTGATAGCCATCACGGAAAAGATTATCGATACGCAGAGCCCCGCCGATCGTTGTATTCAGACGAATCTGCACACCGAGTCTCGTTAATAGTTTCTGGTAACGGTCAAGAATGGATTTCGGAAGCCTGAATTCAGGAATACCATATCTTAACATACCTCCGATCTTGTTCTTCCGTTCAAAAATCGTCACATCATATCCGTTCTTCGCAAGTATGATCGCCACGGTCATTCCCGCAGGTCCGGAACCGATCACCGCTACTTTCTTATGCTTAAGCGGAGCTCTGTCAACACTCATACGATCAAGATAAGCATCGGATATGAAACGTTCAATTTCATAAAACTGTACAGGTGTTCCCTTACGTCCGAGAACACAGTGTCCGATACATTGCGCTTCATGATTACACACGGTGGCACAGATCACACTCATCGGATTATTCTGGAATAACTCTTTTCCCGCGTCCATGACCTTCTTTTCTTTAAACAGCGAAATAATATGAGGAATGGAAGTATGGATCGGGCAGAATTTCTGGCACATTGGTACCTTACAATTTAAGCATCTTTGTGCCTCATTCTCTATATGTATAGGCATTGTTAAGTCCTCCTGCTGTTATTTTAATTATACTGTATTCACACGAGTTTCCACGATAGTAAATCTTGATAGACTTCATTTATTCTGTTTATACACAAGTTATACCAACAGTAATTCTGTCATTATCCGGTTACTGCCATAGTTTTCTTTGACATCCTGTTCTTCCTCAATTACTATCTTTTATGTACGCTGAAAAACAACGATGAAAACGATACGACTGATATTATTAACACTATGTATGATGACCTGTTCTCTTTTTCTTTCTCCGGTAAAAGCAGAGGAAGTCATCCTGGGTTTTGATGAACACGGACGGGCATATGGCGCGCGGCGGGCAGTTCCTGTCGCAATCAATGTCTATGCCAAGGATGGTACAGTACCCCAGGTCATTCATGAGAGTGGTGTATTCAAGGGGTGCGATTATGACGTACTGCGTGTAGATCCTTCCGAGGATACCTTCCTGGCGGTAGATTATGCCGGTCCTTCTCTTCTGAATTACCTGTATGATAGTAATCTGACCGAGAACGGGTATCACCGTGTGGGCGGGATCAATGCCAGTTATTATTCCGGGGATGGCTGCCCTGTCGGGGCGATCCGCCGTTATAACGAATGGGCTTACTGTAACGGAATGGAATTATCTCCTTCCTTCGGCAATGGTTATGCGACCATGTATTTCAACAATACCAAGTTAGTAACCAAGTATCACGGATGGATCAATGAGGGATGGTATCCCTACGGAGATGGTATATGGATCGCGGAATCCACCGGTATTCATGCGTATGGCATCGATTCCAAGTATGCGATCTCCGGTTCTTATACGTATTTTGCGGATGGGATTGAGCAGGATATTACCGGAGGTGTCAGCGGTAAACATACGACCCGGGCTGCTACAGTATTTGCGCAAAGAAGGGATAAACAGTATCTTCTGCTCACCTTCTTCGGAAGTATCACGGACGAATCCATAAAGGAATTCCTGGGGAAGGAAAACGTCACTGACGCAATACGCTTTGACAGTGGCGGATCCACCCAGATGATCTACGAATCCACCCTGGTGAATCTTCCCTATGTGAAGTCTGATTACAGTGAGATCGTCGACGATACTCCCTTGTTCGGCTGGGATGCCGTAGCGCGTGGTTATCCGGCGGTTCCCGAAGATAAACGCAAGAATATTCACATCGATATCAGTAATACCGATATACAGTTATACTCCGGTTCAATCAAGGAAGGTACTTCCCTCAAGGTCATCGATCAGGAAGGAAATGTCATCCTGGAACGTGAGAATGTCCGACATGACATGCATATTACGGCTGTACCGACTTCCTCACAGACAAAGATTGAGAGTTCCAACGATAATATCTTCTATTATGACCGCAGTATGTACGGTAAGATCAGTCAGTTATGGAAATCAGGCAACAGTGATTGCCTGGTACTGCTGGCATTCTTCGAGGATCTTCCTACTTCGGCAGAATACTTCATGATCAACGTCTACAGTGAGAACGATCAGATCTGGTCTTCCTGGTCTGCTGTACCGGTTTCGGTAACCATCCAGGATTCCGAAGGTATAGTAAAAGAGACATATACATTGGATACCGACGGGAATATCGAGACGGAACCGGAAGAGATCAAAGGGTATGCGTTTGATCATTGGGAAGCCGGGGGAACAGTAATTGATATCCAGTTAAAACCCATATACAGGAAAAAGACAATCTGGGAGAACGTTCTGGAAAAGATTCTGGATTTCGCGAATATGCTCTGGTAAAAACGGATAGTACAATTAGTACTATCCGTTTATGTCTATGCTGTATACTTTACTAACCAGTCTGTGATTTCCTTTAGTCTTCTCAGACGGTGTAAAGGTTTACCACTCCTGGAGAGTTCATGATTCTCTCCCTTAAAGCCGCAGATCCTGGTTTCTACACCTTTCCAGCGTAACGCAGAGAATAACTGCACTGCTTCCGGGAACGGACAGCGGTAATCTTCCGTAGACTGGATGAACAGTGTCGGGGTAACCGCATTCTCCACATATTTGATCGGAGATCTCTGCCAGAAGAGTTCTATTGCTTTGTTGTCCAGAGGTATACCATTCTCGTAGGTTGTGTCATAGGAGTAGTCTGAATAGTAGAAGTCAGCGACACGGTTGGAAATGGAACGCTGTGATACCGCACCCTTGAAACGATCTGAATGGGTAATGATCCAGTTCGTCATATAACCGCCGTAGGAGCCTCCGGTAACCCCAAGTCTTTCCGGATCGATCTGCGGATATAACTCCAGAGCTTTATCCACAAATGCCATGAGATCGTCATAATCCGTAGCCCCGTAATGCTTGAGATAATCCGCAAACGCATCACCCTTACCATCCGAGCAATGCGGATTACAGTAGATTACAAAGAACCCTGCGGATGCCCACATCTGCATCTCATGGGTGAATACTGCCCCATATGCGGTTTTCGGTCCGCCGTGGATATCCAGAATCATCGGATATTTCTTCTCCGGATCAAAATTAATCGGTTTCAGGGCAAATCCGGCAATCTCATCCACGTTGAAACAGGTATATCTTTCCGGTTTTGCGACATAGCGGTCAGCCAGGACTTCCTCATTTAAATACGTTAACTGTTCAAACTCCGGAGCCTTGTATATTTCTTCCAGTTTCATATCTTTCATGGCAGTCACATATAACTGATCTCCGATAAATGCCATATCATCTACGGATCCTTCTCCCTCGGTGATCCAGGTTAAATTCTTACCATCAAATTTAATGACATTGGAGCTTTCTTCTACAGTATTCAGGAAGTATACATCTCCGTTGTGCTTCAACATCTGGTGTGTCCTTCCGTAACGGCAGTCACTTCCGATGGAGTTGTGGAACATCCACTCTGTCTTACATACAGGCACCAGTTCACCATCCTGAATCACACAGAAAGACATCCCGGAGATACAGGTGTCAAATGCGGCCATGACGTACAATGTGTCTCTTACTGCCAGAACTCTGCGCAGGAATACCTTCTCGTTGTGATAGATCTCCTGATAATCCCCGGTACTTACGTCATAACAGTAGATGGAAGAGAACATCGTCTTCATGGACTCATAGTTATTCCCGGTGAAATAGATCTTAGTTCCGATGATCTCCGTGGCTTCCGCGTCCATGGTTTCTTCCGTGATTCTCTGTACTTCCAGAGTATTCTTATTCACCAGGAATAACGCTGTACGTGTGCCGTTGATAAACCCCGCGCCGTTAAAGAAGAACGGATACTCATCCAGGATCAGGTAATCCGCATTATCCTTTACCTCCTGGTGATAGGCTTTCTTCGTCTCTTCATCACTCTTGTAGTAATCCGGGCAGTCTTTATGAATAGTTGCCTTCACAAGATAGTATTCATCGTTCAGGTCCTGGATATCATTTACGGCCAGAGGAAGCGTAAATGCGTCTGTCTTTGTGCCGTCTGTATCCAGCCAGGAGAACTTCGTTTCAATCAATTCACTGTCGCTTTTTTCCCTGAACAGAAGCTTATCTCCTACAGGATATACGGACAGACCTTTCTGGTTATCCAGAATGATCTGATCTTCTTTCGTCTGCGGATCTAACAGGTGCAGTGACTGAAGATAACCGTTATTCTCCATATCCGCAATGGTTACGGTATACATCAGTTTGTCGTCCTTGTTCAAAAGATTGGATAAATACTTATACTGTGTCATTAATTCCAGGGTTATCGGTTTCATATACTTCTCCTTTATCTATCCTGTAACAGTTTCGATCTCATACACAAACCAGTACAGTGCTGCTCTGGTAACCATCGGGTAAGGAATCCCTTCGGTATCTGTTCCTCTTCTCAGGTATTCCCGGGCTTCTTCTCTGGTCAGTAATGTAAAGTCCCGGAATAACTCTGAGCCTTCAGCTCCCGCATGATTCAGTTCGTGCAGATCTTCCACCTGGATCTGTACCGCAACCAGGGCTGTACATTCATCTGTCATTCCCGGGGAATTATACATCACCGGCGCAAGAATACGGACATCGTCGGTATCCTTGACTTTCAGACCGATTTCTTCTTCAATTTCACGGATCATGGCAGATACGATCGGGTTCTCCGTATCTTTATCTTTATCATCAATCAGGCCTGAAGGAATACTCAGGACATAATTCCCGATGGGATAACGGTATTCCGGGAAACATACCAGGTATGCGTTATCTCCGCAGTGAACAGACACAAAACCAGATACCGCATCCGGAAGAATATTCTCTGGTTCAGAGACAACAAGATCCTCCTTCTTTCTCCGGCTGGCATCGTAGTAATGTCTTCCATTCTCGTACTCCAGGTCATAGACACGGATATACGGGGTATCCAGTAAAGTATTGATTATTTTCAAAACAGGTTTTTTCATCTCTAGAATTGTATCATTGTTTCACGGGGTTTTGGGTAAAAGAAAAGGTCTGCCTGAGCAGACCTTAGAGAGGATTTACTTGATCAGTTTGAAGGGTTTTACATCCTTCACCGCTTCTTTCGGTGTGATGATCACTTCGTTATTATCCAGGTCGATCAGGATATACTTATCGTTACCCATACCCATTTCTTTCATGTAGGTTAACTGACGGAAACCATGTCTTGTCTGCATACGTTCCCACAGGTCATGGTTCTGTTCCGCTGTCATCGCATGAATCAGGTCTACACACGCTGTATCAATGGCACAGATATCCGTAGAAGCCAGAATACCGACATTCGGAGTAACTACAGGCTGCGCTGCCACACCCTCACAGTCACAAGATACACTCATATTCCGCATGACATTGACATATGTGACATGTTTGCCGAAGAAGTCACTGGTAGCCTTGGTGGATTCTGTGATCTTCTCCATCAGTTCTTCTTCGACTACACCCCAGTCATTTCCGTTCTTCGCGTGGATCATTCCCTTACCGATTCTGCCGTCCGCACAGCCGATACCGATATTCTTGTTGGAGCCGCCGAAGCCGCCCATAGTATGTCCCTTGAAGTGTGTCAGGGCAAACAGTGAATCATAGTTGGTCATATGTGACCCATGGGTCATATGATCAAACCACTTTCCGTTCACCGGCAGATCTACAGTTCCTTCTTCATCCATGATGTCTACTTCACAGAAATCTGTCCAGCCGTTGATCTTCAATGTCTTACGATGTTGTTCCGTCGTATAACGATCTCCGGCATAGAATGTATTGGTTTCTACGATTGTGGCGCCTTTCAGGCTTTCTTCGTTCTCCAGGATCTCTTTTACCCAGCTGCTTGGCACAATATTCGGTCCGTTTGGTTCGCCGGTATGAAGCTTGATTGCGACTTTACCGGTAATATTACCGTTGACCTTTTCAAAGGCCTTCATAATACCCTTGGCGGAAAGATCTCTTGTAAAATAAACGATGGACTCATTCCCTGTACGTTCTTCGTAAGGAATATAAATACTTCCATCTACTTTGACTTCTGTCATTATCTTTATCCTCCTTGAACTACATATATTATATCTTGAATACGAACCTAATTCTAACTGAAGTACACTCCGTACTACGCTTTATTCTTCGCTGTATCCGCAATTGTCACCAGAACAATGGACAGAAGCATCAGGAAGTATCCTGCCCACTGGATGCCTTGCGGTACCGCGTGATAAAACAAGATATCTGTTATTACACAGGTAATAGGTTCAAATAAACTGATGAATGCGACCGAAGGAGACCCGATCAATACTACTCCCTTCGCGGTCAGGATCATCGCTGTAACCAGACCCAGACTGGAAGTAACCATAAAGAAGATCTCTCTGGTTCCGGGGACATACATTGTGCGCATAACCACGGAATACAGGAAATAACAGATCAAGGTCAAACTCATGACATAGAAGATCGTTGCGGGTTGTTCAAGATCTTTGTAGGAGGCTTTTTCAAACGCAATCAGGTAGGTTCCCCATCCGATACCGGAGAGTACTGCGATAATCATCCCAACAATTGATCCTATCCCATAACTGTAAATCAACAGCACCAAAGCTGCCAGCGTACAGAATATCGCATAATAGGTCAAACGATGAAATTTCTCGCGGAACAGAATGCGCATGATGATGCACACTGCTACCGGATAAAAGAAATGACATGCGGTAGCCAGTCCCAGACTGATATACCGGTAGGAGATTACCAGTAAAGTGCTGGTAAAGATCGTCGCGCCTGCCCCAAAAATCATCAAATCCCGGAATTGTGCCCGGGTAATACGCAGAGAATACTTCTTCCAGCAGACATACACAAGCACAAACACAGTACTGCACAGAAAGCGGTATACCATACTGCCGGATAATGTGGCACCCTGTGCTGATGTGATCTCCTTCGTCATCAGCGGGACAATACCGTAAATCACCGCAGAGATAATACTGTATACAATACCTTTAATCGTATCCGACTTCATCTTCCAACCCCGATTACTGTTGATTATATCCCCGAATCCAGTTCCTGTGAAATACTGATTTGCCTGCCGGGGAATTCCGGGTATTCCGGGTATATAAAAAGTGCAGGGTTAACCTGCAGGACTGTCATACGGCGGCGGTTGTCCTCCTCTTCCGGGGAGGTGGCGGCTCCCTCTGAATCGATTTTTCGCCAGGGAGGTGGTCACTATGGACGTGATTAGTATTATAGTCGCTGTCGTTACTCTTGTAGTAACTTCGATAGGCTTAGGCCTTCAGATAGCGTCTTATATTAATTCAACGAAAAACGATCGCCCTAGTTCTCCCAAAGACTAACGATCGTTTTCGTTAACTCAGAGGACAACCGTCACTGATGGTCCTTTTACGTATATATTATATCACACTCTGTATCGGATATCCTTCTTCGCGCAGCAAAGATCAGGAATCCTCTTTCGGAAAGTTGATCTGCAATTTCGCAAATAAATCCTCCAGATCCAGGCGTGCATCCATGGTCCGGTATACCCGAATCTTTCTGTTACTTGGATTATTTCCGTAAATATATACCATATCCGGAGCAAATGTCGGAGGGTTGATCATATCATACATATCTGTTCTTGTCGGTTCACACATCAGAGCCGCAATTGTTCCTTCATCCCCAAGAGCCCAGATCTCCCCGTGAGGCCAATGCGGGATGTCTTTTCTTTCCATATTGAACTCAACCATCTGCTCAAACAGATATCTGCCTATCTTACCATACGGACGTACTTTCAACTGCAGTTCTGCCAGAGACACCGCAAACTGCTTATATACAGGTTTAGGTACCTGCCACAGTTCCATGTCAGACTTAAAGACTACATTCGCCGCATGAATATCCTGACTAAGATTAAACTCACTTTCTCCATCCGGATATCCTCCACCGCCGATCCAGATCGCAATGACCTTCTTACAGATCTCTGGTTCCATGAGTATTGCGGATGCCAGGTCGGTGATTGCGCCCTGCATACCTATGTACAGAGGCCGCGGATCATCTTTCATTGCCTGCCGGATGATAAAGCGTGCTCCTTCGGAATCTACCGGTGTCTTCTCATCCGGCATGGGTATACCGCTCCCGAGTAATACCGGGTATTGTCCCTGCAGGTGCATATAATCCAGGATCTTATGGATTTCTTCTTCACTTGCCTTGACGGATTCACCTTCAGGATATCTTCCTCCATTCAGTTCAAAATGACAGGCAATGATCCCTTCTACTTCCAATTTATCTGTCATCAGACAGTGCGCAACTGTATATTGGTCGTCTGCCTCATTCTTACAATCTGTATGAATGATATACCGGAGACGTTTCTCTTCCGGCACCTGAAAATTATATTTTGGCCACATGTTTCATTCCTCCGCTATCACTCTATCATATCCAGGGAATCCCGGATATTCCGGGTATATAAAAAGTGCAGGGTTAACCTGCAGGACTGTCATACGGCGGCGGTTGTCCTCCTCTTCCGGGGAGGTGGCGGCTCCCTCTCAAACGATTCTTCGCCAGGGAGGTGGTCACTATGGACGTGGTTAGTATTATAGTCGCTGTCGTTACTCTTGTGGTAACTTCAATAGGCTTAGACCTTCATATCGCGTCTTATATTAATTCAACGAAAAACGATCGCCAATAGCTCTCACAAAGTCTAACGATCGTTTTCGTTACTTATGAGGACAACCGTCACTGATGGTCCTTCTATATTTTAACATAAAAAGATGGATCTTAACCAGATGAGGTCAGGATCCATCTCTTCGTTTAAACTGTATCAGAGTTTATAGGGTTTGATCTTCTTGACTACATCAAGGATCGTACCATCTCTCGCTTCCAGAACTGCGACAACTTTGTCTTCCCACTGCAGGTCATCCGGACGGCCGACAAGACTGTATGCCTTTTCCTTCAGACTTTCGATTGACACATGCTTGATTCCTGCTTTATCCAGGCACTCGATCAGATCCGGTCTCAGCGGATTGACAGCGATACCGTAGTCGGTAACCAATACGTCTACACAGTCACCAGGAGTTGTGACAGTAACCACGTGTTCACATACGGTTGCCATACGTCCTCTGGTCAGAGGAGTAACGATAATACATACCTTGGAGCCTGCGGCTGTATCCGGATGCCCGCCCGGTGCGCCTCTCAGGACACCGTCAGAACCGGTTAATACGTTAACGTTGAAGTCTGTATCAATTTCCAGGGCAGCCAATACAACGAAGTCCAGCTTGTTGACAAATGCGCCTTTATTCGCCGGATTCGCATACTGGGAAGCACTCATTTCAAAGTGATTCGGTGTCTGGTTAATACTATGTACAGCATCCAGGTCAAAGTCCTGAACATCGATAACCTTACCGACTTTACCCTTCTTCAGAAGTTCAACCATCGGTCCGCAGATACCACCGATTGCCCATCCCATCTTGATGTTACGTTCATCCATCAGTTTTTCCAGGAACAGGTTGGCAGCCAGAGAAGGTCCGCCTACACCGGTCTGGAAGGAGAAGCCTTCCTTGAAGTACGGAGTAGAAGCAATAACTCTTGCCACATCCTCTGCCATCATCAAGTCTCTCGGGTTCTGAGAAATACGAGCAGCTGCCGAAGCAATCTTCTTCGGATTACCGATGGAGTCTACGACAACGACCGCATCCACATCAATTGCTTCAACACTTGCCGGATAGTTCGGGAAATCAACGAGGCAGTCCGTAACAACTACCACATGATCCGCATACTTGGCATCGGTCATCGCATAACCCATACTTCCGCAGTCACTCTTACCGCCGATACCACGGCAGTTACCTACACAGTCACTGGTCGGTGCTGCCACAAACGCGATATCGATATGGACTTCACCAGCTTCAATTGCACGAGGTCTGCCGCCATGGCTGCGGATAATTGCCGGTGTCTTTAACTTACCTGCAGATACCACTTCACCCATACGTCCGCGGATACCGCTGGTCTGAATACCAATAACCTTACCCTGTTCAATATAATCCGCAATCGGATCATGAGCACTACCCAGGGAAGTGGCCGCAATTGTCAGATCTTCAAGACCAAGTTCTTCGATTGCTGCTTTCATGACCATGTTTACAACATAGTCACCATCTCTTAAATGATGATGGAAACTGAATGTCATACCACTCTTGGCACCGCAGTCTCTTAATGCCTGCGCCAGTGAATCAACGATCTTGCTTTCCTGCGGTTTCTCATAACGACGGGTTTTCGGCCCAACTTTCTGGATATATTTACCATCCAGGTAATTCTTACCCTGATAGACTTCCTTGCCGTTTACCAGCAATTCTTCCGGGATGTCTCTTCCTACAGCGTTTTTCATACCAGATCCCCCTCATACAAACCGCAAGCTTTAGCCAGACGCAGAGTTCTTTCCGCTCCCGGAATGAACGCGATATCAACCATCTTGCCGTTTACTGTAAATACACCGAGACCCTTGGCCGCATTCTCACGGAATGCACTGACCATCTGCTCAGCCTGAATGATTTCTTTTTCTGTCGGTGCGAATACTTCATGAACATAACGAATCTGTTTCGGGTTGATCAAGCTCTTACCGTCAAAGCCCATCGCCTTGTTCTGCTGAACTTCTGCACGGAAGCCTTCTTCATCATCCAGATCTGTAAATACTGTATCAAAGCACTGTACACCTGCAGCTCTTGCGGCAATCAGCATCATTCCTCTTGCTGTTACCATATCGATACCATCTCTGGTCGGCTTTGTCTGCATGCACTTACGGAAGTCTCCGCCGCTGATTGCCACACCAAGCATACGATCCGATGCTGCACAGATCTCGTACGCATTCAGGATACCCTTAGGACTTTCCAGAGCAGCCATCAATAAGGTTCTGCCCTTTTCTACACCGAATTCCTCTTCTGCAGCTTCGACAGCTTTCTCTACCGTAATGACATCCTGCGCGCTTTCACACTTGGCGATACGGATACCATCAGCGCCGCCGGCAACACATACACGGATATCTTCCTGCCAATGCGGAGTATCCAGACCGTTGATACGTACGATTACTTCTGTATCACCGTAGTCAATTGTCTTTAACGCATGGTACAGAGAGAATCTTGCGGAATCTTTCTGGTTCTCGGCTACGGCATCTTCTAGGTCCAGCATGATACTGTCACAGCCATAAATATAAGCATCTTTGATTAATCCCGGTTTCTGCGCATTCATGAACATCATGGTTCTGCGCAGACGGTCTTTCTGTGGTTTCGGACGCGGAATCATCGAATCATTCCTCCCCAAGGAATATCCTTGTCAGCCTTGTCACAGCTGCGGAATACCGCACACTCAATACGAGCAGCCAGAGTACAATCCAAAGCACCCTTATCCACTACCGTGATCTTCGCATTATCTACTTCCAATCTTTCCAGAGTAGCCAATACAGTCTCTTTGATTTGACGACCATACTGGTTCATGACGCTGCTGGATAACTCTAACTCAACGGTGCCGTTTCCCGGTTCAACGGTTACCTGGGCATCACTTGATTCAAGAGTTCCAGCCATGGCAGTCTTTTTGATTTCCATACATAGCCTCCCTTTCGGTATTATTGTTATCTTAATCGTAGTATAAAAATCGATATACTCAAATATATTTTTATTTACTTATGTATAAAATATAACTTATATAGAAATAATTATATTTAGATTTTTGTTTATGTACTTATCTCTCTTTACGCAAAGTATTCAGGTACTTCATGACATCGTTCTGTCCATTCCCGAAGTATTCGGTAAGCTTGCGGTATTCACGGTATAAACCATCATATACCTTGGCATTCTGCGGATCCGGAGTGAATACTTCCTCTCCCTTTTTACCAAGTTTACCGGTAATCTCCGCAATGGACGTGTACCCTGTGTATTCCGGAGAGGCGGCTGAAATACCCACCAACGCAGCTCCATAGCCACTGGCATTGGAAGTGCCGCACAAACGGATCTCCCGGTGACACACATCACTGTAGACCTGTACTAACATCCGGTTCTTTGCGGGTATACCTCCGCTTAATACAATATTATCAATATGTACCCCGGTTTCCTCAAACTGTTCCAGGATCCACCGGGTGCCATATGCCGTAGCTTCAATCAGGGCGAGATAGATTTCTTCCGGTTTTGTCATCAGGTTCATCCCGAGGATCAATCCGTTAAGGTCAAAATCAGCCAGCGGTGTACGCACACCGTTAAACCAGTCCAGCGCCAGCAATCCGGAATCCCCGGCACGATATCCATGTAACTTCTCTGTCAGAAGCTGATGCAGATCCAATCCCTTTTCCTCTGCTTCCCTGTGGTATTCCGCAGGAACGCAATTATGGGTAAACCATCGGAAATGATCACCTACACAACTCTGCCCGGCTTCATAACCATAATACCCGGGTAATATTCCGTTATAGACAAGACCGCCGACCCCCGGAACCGGTATCTCTTTCTCCGACAACAGTAAATGACAAGAAGAAGTACCGACAATAATCATCATTGTACCCGGAGAAGTGATTCCTGCCGCAAGCACTGACGCATGCGCATCGATGAATCCCGCAGCTACAGGAGTGCCCGGAAGAAGCCCGAGCAAATCTGCCATCTCAGGAATCAGTTCTCCTGCCCGGTCTCCGACATTCAGCAGCGGCGCGTTCAGTTTCTCTTCCACAAGATTCTCCAGCCGGGGATCCAATTCGCGGAGAAACTCCCGTGACGGATATCCCTGACCATGGCGGTAAAACAACTTATATCCGGCACCACAGGCAGCCCGTACTTCCTGACCGGTCAGTCTCATGACAAGCCAGTCTGTCACTTCCATGAATCTGGCTTTTTCATAGACCTGTGGCGCATAGTGCAATGTTTCCAGGATCTTCGGCAGCATCCACTCGCTTGAAACCACCCCGCCGTAGTACTTCAGCCAGTCCTCCTGGCGTTTCTGCGCCAGTTTGAGGATCTGTTCGGCTTCGGCTTCAGCACCGTGATGTTTCCATAGTTTGATATATGCCTGAGGTTCATCCCGGAATTCATCACTCATGCACAGCGGATTGCCTTGTTCATCCACCGCAATCATCGTCGTAGCCGTAACATCGATCCCGATACCCACAATCTCTTCTGCAGATACACCGGAAGCCTGTGTTACTCCCCGGATCACTTCCCTCAGTCCATCCAGATAATCCTGGGGATCCTGCAGTGCCCACGTCCCTGCCGGAGTATTGCGTTCCATTACCCCGTGAGGATAATCAAATGTACAGGTGGAGACTTCCTCCCCGCTGTAGATATCCACCAGCAAAGCTCTGACGGACAAGGTTCCGAAGTCCAGGCCAACCGCATACTTACTTTTCATCTGTACATGACTCCCGCAAACTTCCGCAATACTTCTCAGCGGCTTCAGCATAAGATTCAGATAAACCCAGATCCCATAACATCTGTAACATGGTATACCGGTCACGGACTTCCTTGGCGGCTTCGACTGCCTGATGGATTTCTTCTGCAGGTACGCCCATCCCGGCCGCTTCCACCGGTGCGCTCATACTGCGAAGTAACTTCACCATATCTTCTGTTTCCGGCAATTCTTCCCGGATCATTTTCTGAATCAGCGGCCAGTTTTCCTTCATCCGCTTCAAACGCTTATTCCTGTGTTCAGGGTCATTCTTTCCGGCTTTCTTCTCCAGAGAGATGATTGCGTCTGCTGCATCCATGTAGTAACTGTGCATCTTCTCTTCCCAGGCCTGCATGTCAAACGGACGCTTCATCGCTTCTTCAAAATCCGGTTCTTCCTTCGCAAGACGGTGGTACAGCCACAATGCCAGGATCATTCCCACACCCACCTGTGTTCCATGTAACGCGGGCATTCTTCCGTTCATCAGCGCTTTCATCTCCCAGAAATGTGAGAAATGGTGTTCACATCCCGATGCCGGCCGGGAATTCCCCGCAAAGCTCATCGCCAATCCGGTCAGTACAAGCGCCTCGGTCACTGCCTTGATTGCCTGCGGATTTCTCTTCACCACCAGGTCTTTCTGTTCCATGACTGTCTGTAATGCCTTCTCTACCAGACCTACAATTTCTTCACAGTAATACTCATCGTTGATCAAACGAGAGAGTTTCCAGTCCATCAGACAGGTATATTTACCCAGGGTATCACCCAGCCCTGCCGCGATCATGTGTATTGGTGCTGCGCATAAGACATCCAGATCACCGATGATGGCTACGGGTGTATGGGCATCTATCGTTGTCTTTACATGCTTAAGCATTAACGGAGCACCTAGAGACGCAAATCCATCCATGGATGGAGCACTCGCCACGATCATGTAATCCTTACCCATACGATGACTGACAAACTTACACAAATCATTGAGCGTACCAGAGCCGACCGCAAGAATCAGGTCCGTATCCATGGGTACAGCCGTCAGGATCTCTCCGATTACTGCCTCATCCGGAATGACTTCTTCCTGGGCAAGAATGAGTTTTCCGAAGGATATCCCTGCGTTCTCCAGTTCCTGTGCCGCATACTTCCCCGCAGCTTCCCAGATATTCTGATCTGTTACCAGAAAAATACGCTCATAACCTAGTTTACGGATATGCTCAGGCAGTCTCTTCATTGCCCCCTCATCAATATCGATCAGTTTAATGGGATTGTAGTGTATACGTCCGCAGGAACAGTGTATTTCCCTGTTCAGGTAGTTGTTCAAATTAAAATCTATACTCATTGTTCCTCCTCCAGCAGTTCTTTTACCGCATAAAGATCCGGTAATATTCTCCACGCTATCCCGGCATACTCTTCCCCCGGATACTTAAGATCCGGAATACAAATCACCTTCATGCCTGCTCTTTCAGCAGCCAGGATCCCGGCTTCACTATCCTCCAGCACAAGGCAGTCCCGCGCAGACAAGCCTCCCTTTTCGCATACTTTCAGGAAAATATCCGGGGCCGGTTTTCCGTTACTGATATCCTCCTTGAATGCCATCGCGTCAAACATTGTCTCCAAGCCGTGAATCCGCAGGATTGTTCTCGCTCTATTCTCATTTCCGGAAGTTGCCAGGCATACTTTAACCTGATTATGTTTGAGATACCGGATCAGTTCACGGGCACCGGGTTTCAGCATGATCGTTCTTAAGTCATAGTTGTGCAGATAATCTGTAACGATTACATACGCTTCGTCCAGGGTAACCGGCAATGTAAACATATCGATCAATCCCTGAATATTCTCCTTCAGTGATCTGCCGCTGAACCCTGCAGTATATTCTTCCAAAGTAAACTCTGCCCCGTACTTCTCTGCCAGAGCCGCAAATGTCTGATAGTACATCTTCTCACTGTCTATCAGTAAACCATCCATGTCAAAGATGACAGCTAGAAACGTGTTATTTTTCTTCATATGATTACCTGTCTGATGAATCTTTAACGATATTATAGCATTGATCAAAGATGAAATAATCTGCTCACTGGTATCAATAAACAGGTTTGTGTCATTTCCGCATTGTCTCAGTGCTATAATGGCTAGGCAGAAAGGCGGTCAGGAATGAGCGGAAACAGGCAGGAAAACAGAATCTCAAGGCGTACAGCTATTTTGGAGGTGCTTGCGGCAAGCTTTTGTTTTTCCACGGGCGGATTATTCATGAAATTAATTCCGTGGAATGCGCTGGCAATCAACGGTGTAAGAAATCTGATTGCGTGTTGTGTGATCGGAATCTATCTGCTTATCACAAAACACAAAGTAAAATTCAACCTGACGGTTCTTATCGGAGCTGTATCCATGGCCGGGGTAACTACCTGTTATGCCATTGCGAATAAACTTACCACTGCCGGAAATACGATCATTCTGCAGTATACTGCACCGGTGTGGATCATGGTTCTGGTCTATCTGTTCTTTGGGAGGAAACCGAATCGTATAGGTGTTATTTCTCTCTTGATCGTATTTGCCGGGATCTTATGCTTCTTCTTTGAAGGTCTCTCCACAGGGAAATGGCTGGGCGATCTGATTGCGCTGATTTCCGGAATATTCTATGCCGGTGTGTTCATGTTAAATAGTTTTGAGAAAGGAGATGCGCTTTCTTCGGTATTTCTCGGGCAGATGTTGTGCGGAATCTTCTTATCTCCCCTGGCAATGAAGGAAACAGACTTCTCACTTCCTGTATTGCTTTCCGTCTTCTTTCTCGGTGCCGTACAGGTTGGTCTGGCTTATATCTTCTTCACTTCCGGGACAAAGTATATTGATCCTCTTACAGCGTCTATTATCAACGCTCTGGAACCGATACTCAATCCGGTGCTGGTCGCTGTATTTTACGGCGAAAGACTCGGCAGATTGTCTCTGATTGGTGCTGCTGTCGTCCTTTGCGGTATCCTGTACTACAACATCAAAGAAGCGCTGGATACACGCCAACGTTCATCATAGCCCTGCTTTGAGTACTTAAGCACATAAAAACGAACCACGTTAATGGTTCGTTTTCTGTTTCTGTTCTATTCCTGATCGTCCCAGTCCGGTGTCCAATTCAGATATCTCTGTCTCATTTCATCTGTAAATACTTTGTATTGTGTTCCGGTATCCAGAAGCGCAATCTCCTTCATATCCTCTTCACTCAGGGCGAAGTCAAAGATATCGATATTCTCCCGGATATGTTCCGGGGATTTGGAACCAGGAAGAACAGAATTTCCCATCTGGACATGCCAGCGCAGAATGATCTGTACGGGAGATTTCCCATACTTTTCCGCCAGGCGCAGGATTACCGGTTCCTGTAACAAATGACTGTCCGCATGACCCAGCGGATACCAGGCCTCCAGAACAATTCCCTGGCTCTTCAGGTATTCACGTAGCTGATTCTGTGCCGCGTACGGATGTGTCTCCACAGTGACAAGAGATGGCTTGATCTCAAAGCGGTCCACAAAGCCCTGGATCTGTTCCTGAGAGAAATTGGACAGTCCCAGAGCTCTTGCCTTGCCTGCCTTCACCAACTTCTCAAAACTCTCCCAGCAAGCGTAGTAATCACCCACAGGATGATGCACGATCAACATATCACAGTAATCGATCTGTAAGCGGCGTAATGATCCCTCAAACGCTTCCTCCGCATGAGTATAGTCAGAAGGCCAGATCTTCACCGTGATGAATAACTCTTCCCTGGGTATACCGCAGTGTGCGATACCTCTGCCTACAGCTTTTTCATTCTGGTAGGAACTGGCTGTATCGATGTGCCTGTAACCACAGTTAGTTGCTTCAATCACCGCATTCTCCGCATCTTTTCCAAAAATACGAAGTGTGCCCAGGCCTAATGCAGGCATCTGTATTCCGTTATGTAATGTCAGATATTCCATATAACCTCCGCAGTCTTATCTCTGTACTTTCTTCACTTTATATTTACTTCCTGTATACAGGGATACTGTACAGCCTTCCGTAGCTTCATCAAATTCCGGACTCTGCCAGTACTGAAGTAAGACATAATCCACATCATATTCCTTCAGATACCCGCAGCTCTTTGTGTAATCGGGATCTTCTTCCTCCAGCCAGTCTTCCTGTTTACGGGCAATCTGGTAGAATTCTTCATTCACCCTGTCCAACGGATAATGATAATGCCAAGGTCCGAAGATCTGATACGCTTCCGGGATATACGTCAGTGTAGCGCTGCTCTGGGAGATCAATACAGGCTGCCTGTCTGTAATCGTATCTGTCTCTTCTTTCAGCACAAGGATTGCCTGACGCTCATCCGGATCAATCTTATAAATCCCATCCACGGATTTACCTCCGCGTATATAGACCCAGTAAATCCCCGTAGTCTGATCCAGCATGAAGGATCCGACATTCCCGAGTATGGTGGCGAAGATCAGAAATCCGCATAACACAGGTACAGCATATTTCTTCTTTTCAATCTTCCGGGAGATCAGATCCAGGAAGAAGATCTCAGTCAGAGGATTAAACAACGTCATGAAGTTCCGGTAGAAGACCATGCCGGTAATCGTTTTCTGTAACAGGATCATACACAGAGGATTCAGGAAGTATACCAGCATCATGATCGTAAACGCGCGCATCCAGCGTTCATCATCGCCGATACTTTCAGGTTTTGCGAGTATGATCAGGATCACACCTGCCCACCGCAGTACATTTACCAGACCATCCAGCCACTCACTGTGAATAAACAGATAATCGGTCATCATATCCAGATGTCGGAAATCCCAGAAATAGTATGAGTAGGAAGTAAAGTCTGATTTCTCAATCAGATGGATCACAAATGAGCCAGCCGCAAACATCACCGGCACAAGAATAAAGAAAATCTGTTTCCCGTATTTCGCGAAGAAATCTTCACCAAGCGCGAGGATCCGGTTTTGCGGACGAAGCGCAAGATAGACAAGTAAGCCAACGTAGAGTACGGCCAGAAGGATTCCTGCCTTCGGGGATACTCTGGATAAGAACGCCAGCACATAACAGACCATCGGCAAGATCAGCCAGATCATATCATGTAAAGCGTGTGGTTTCTTCCGCGCAAAGAGATACCCTGCCAGAGAGAACATCACCGCAAAACTCATGAACAGGAAACTGGAAGAACACGCAAACCCGGCTGCCAGAGGGAACCACAGCAGCCACTTGATCTGATCTGTACCGTCTCTCTGCCAGCGCATGATGATGTACAGCAGTAACAGGATAAACAGACCGCGGAATGTATTCCCGTAGAACGCAAACGCAATATCCCAGTAGAAGAAATTCGCATAGAATAACGCAAAGACCAGGACCACGATACGGAAGAGCTTGTTTGTGCTGCGCATACTCTTTACTGCGGACACGATCAGGGCATTGGTACACATATTGTACAAAAGCCCCAACCCCCAGACCGATACCACAAGATTACTGACATAGGAGGATGAACCTAGTACAAAGTGCGGCGCATTCACCAGCCAGCACACAAAAGATCCGAAGTGATAATACCCCTGGAACAGATAGTATACGTTCCATTCCTGACCACGTAATCCCGTAGACAAATCATACATGTTTATCGCAGGCGCATTGATATTCAGGGCGATATAGTTCAGGTATGTTGTGCTGTCAGCGTAATCCAGATCCACATACATCCTGGAGAAGACCACGAAGAATACCGCCGCAGCCCCAAGCACGATCAATGTGTCAATACTGCACAGTGAACGTACAACATCTTTAAACGACCACAGCGTCATCGCCAGTGATACAGCTAATACCGCCAGAGATATACCGATGATCCAGGCAAAGGACAGGTTCAGAGAGATCGGGATATAGTACAGCGTCTGTAATACACCGAGGATCGCCGCAAAGCCCAGGGGAGCCGCAAGTCCTCTTCGTTCAACCTTGAACCGGTTCAGCAGAAAAACACCGGTACCTTCCGACAACAACATCAATACAGCAACTACAATCAGTATTCTTTTCATTTGTCACTCCGGTTCTATGACTACTTTATAATCATAACATTAATCTCAGGAATTCCTGCAGATACAGGTGCGGTTTTCTCCAAAAGTCCGTTACAATAGATACAGAAGAATACTTATCACAAAGGAGGAAATACTCATGGAATTCAAAGATGTCATAAAAAACCGGTACTCTTGCAAAAAGTACTCGGATCGTCAGGTAGAGCCTGAAAAACTAGACTATATTCTGGAAGCAGGACGTCTGGCACCGACAGCAAAGAATCTTCAGGAACAACATATCTATGTGATTCAGACCCCGGAAATGCTTGCGAAGGTTGATGCGCTGACACCTTGCCGGTATGGCGCGCCTACCATTGTTGTCGTAGCGTTTGACAGTAAGAATGTATTCACTTATCCGGGAGGAAAACGTGATTCCGGTGTGGAAGATGCCACGATTGTCGCAACCCACATGCTTCTGGCAGCCGCAGACGCAGGAGTAGACAGCTGCTGGCTCAACTTCTTAGATCCGGAGATAGCAGCCAAAGAACTTGGTCTTCCGGAAAATGAAGAAGTATTGATGTTCATGGATCTGGGTTATGCCGCAGAAGGTGCAGGACCTCTGCCTAACCATACTAACCGCAAGGCGCTGGAAGAAACGGTTACCTACCTGTAAACCGGCAAATACACATAGCAAACAAAAAAGTCTTTTCTGATCCTCAGGATCAAAGAAGACTTTTTTAATTTACATCAGCCGGCTCAGAACCACTCCGTAGGAATGTAAACCGGGAATAATCGTATTCACACCAATAAAAGTAAATAGCACGACCGGTACGGCAATTACTGCAAACCATGCCATCTTCACACCGGTCATCTTCCGGCTGAGACGGAGATGCAGGCAGATTGCATACAAGATCCAGGTAATGAGCGCCCATACTTCCTTAGGATCCCAGGTCCAGAACGAAGACCACGCTTCTTCTGCCCAGATTGCCCCAATCACGATCGTTACCGTGAGCAGCAGCAATCCTATCGCAATCAGACGATAGATAAAGTAATCAATCTCCGGCAGACGTTCATCTTCTTTATCCTTCTTATGAATCAGGATATACCGGATACCGGAGGCTCCTGCCAGCATGAATGACGCATACGCGAACGCAGCACTGCCGATATGTGATACAAACCAGACACTACGCAGTGCCGGCATCAGTTCATGGATTTCTCTAGGCAATAAAGCCGCATAAAGATAGATTGCCCAGGCCATGATCATTGCTACGGTAGTGATCCACTCCAGTCCAAGACGGTAATGCAGGAATACAAGGATCACGGATATTCCCCAGGAGAACATCACCGCGAATTCAAATTGATTGGCCATAGGTACCCTTCCCGCCTGTATACCACGCATGACCAGATATACCGTATGTGCCGCAAATCCTGCCATGAAGATCATCCAGGATGCTTTGGTCAATCCATCCTTCTTCCACACCTGTCCAAAGAACCGCAAAACCATACCAAGGAAATACAGTCCTATACCTCCAAAAAAGAATACATCCAACATATACTTCTACTCCTTCTCTTTTTTCAAGACAGACTTCAATCTTAGCTCTAGTCCTTCAGCTTTCTGACTGCAGATTCGATAGCCGGCAGGTGTGACCAGCACAACAACAGGAATCCATAAGAACGTTACTGCCAGCCCAAAGACCAAAACCAGTACCGCAATCAACAGGAACAGGTTGATGTACGCAGGAGATTTCTTTATCCGAAGTCCCGGATATTCCACGGGATCTTCAAAGTAGTAGGTATAGTCACCGACATCAATACTATCTCCGGGAAACGCAAGCATCGCTTCTTGTCCGGTTTCATTGATCACCACAAATACATACACCGGATTCTCATATCTTCCGGAAGTCGATGTAATCAGCTGCATCCCTTCTTCCGTCTCTGTAAAGCCCGGATACAGATTGTCTATCAGTATCCCGGTTTTCCCGTCAGATGACAGGAAGTCCTGACTTTCGATATTGAACGTATCCTGATGATTCTTCTTGTCCCTGACCGTGATTCTCCCAATCGTTCCGTATGTCTGCTGGTATACCTTGTATTGTCCTGCAGATGCTGGGTGATTCACGGATACTTCTGTCAGTCCGCTCTCCTTCTCGTTTGGAAGAATTATATTCACTACACTCTTATAATCCAATCTTCCTGTACTATCTGTGATGGAGAAAGTATCCACATAAATCTCCGTACCATCTTCCAATACCAGTGATTCCTTGGGCATACATGTCTGATCCGTAATCTTCGGCAGGCTCATACCCAGCGCAAAGAAGACCACAGTAAACAAAATTCCCAGATGGGTGATAAATGTACCATAACGACCAAATCCGTTCTTGTAGTAGACTGTACGGTCTCCTGTCTGTCTGGTATGACAACGCATACGTACAAGCTCCAGCCTGACTTTATCCAGCGATTCCGGGTCCAGTTCAACAGTTTCTTTTCCCTGTAAAGCCGTTTCGACCAGATCTTCTTCATTGATCCTGCGGAAACGCACAATGGAACATAACGTGAGATTGATACACAGAAGAATCACGGTTACCACAAAATACCAGCTGGTAAAGATCCTGTTTAATCCCAGAGTGAGAATCACCTGATAGTACGAAGGATAACTCCTTACATAGTACATTACTTCATTATTCTGTGGTATTACGCTTCCTGCCACAGAGAAAAGAATGATCAATCCCAGAAGGATGACCCCGAATGTCATTGAACGCAGAAATGTATTGATCTTTTTCATTTTTCCTGTATTTCTAAATAAACCTGTTAGTAGTATAGCATTTTACCGTGATAAATTTCCATTACGGCAAACACGGATAGGAAAGGGATGAAGTAATAAGCTTCATCCCAGTATTCTGATCAAGTTGCAATTTAATAATTACTTCAGATAAGAATTCGCTTCATCAAGATATGCCTGTGCTTTATCCAGACAGTCGTTTGTCAATCTGGAGTTGTGAGCACCTTCACTGTTCTCCACGAATACATAGTCCCAGAACCACTGCGCATTTCTGCTTGCCAGACGTGCTTTTTCCAGGGTTTCGCCTTCGATCTTGCCGTCCGCAATTGCCTGAGCCAGATCTTTATCCAGCTGTTCCAGCGCATTTCCAAGTTCATTTTCACGAGCTCTTGTGGCATCCTGGATATTCTTGACAAACCCCGCAAGATCACTGTGGCACTGACTGCAGTTATTCTTTACCAGATCCGGATTTTCCAAAGGACTTACCCAGTAATGGTTTGTGAATACCGTACCGTCTTCCGCCTTGATTTGAGGCATATGACAATCCGCACAGGTAAATGTACTTGCGTGTACACTTCCTGCCCCCAGATATGTCTCAAATTCAGGATGCTGGACCTTCAGCTTACGCACACCTGTATCCGCGTCAACCCAGTCCGCAAACATATTGCCTTCGCCGTCAACCAGAGAATTCTCGTACATAAGAGAATCTTCCGGAGAGAACTGAGATAAGCCATGATAAGAAACCGTCGTAGCCTTGGTTGCCGGATCAAAGTAGTACTCTGTATGACACTGCGCGCATACCAGATTTGCCGCATCCACCTTGCTCAGATCATCTCCCAGTGCATTTACCACATACGGATGAGTCACATACAGCACACCGGGTTCATTCGCATGACAGTGGAAACAACCGAACGTATCTGTTGTCTGGGCTTCCATATCCTCGAATGCCATCGCATACGCACTGTCGCCGTCATTCAGTACTTTGGCGGTAAACTCGGAAGTCTTACAGGTAAAGCAGTTCGCCAGTTTATGCGGACGTCCTGTACTTGTGACATCCTCAAGGACATAGGTGTGACCTCTGGCACTGCCGTAAGAAATCGCAAATCCATATCCCTCATATAAAGTCTTAATGTACGGATTCTCTGCGATATAATCATGAATTTCACTGTTTTCATCATTCATGACATACGTTTTATATTCGTTAGGATACTGTTCCGCCCAGTCGGAAGCTTTCATTACCTTAACACCTGTCCCCTGTTCAGGAACAAGAGCAGTCACTTTTTCTCTTGGTGTAGGTGCTCCGCCATGGCTTTCGGTTGCCACAGTCTGCGGAGCAAAAGGTTTTGCTGTTAAACCAAGAACAATCGCCAGCGCAAACAAACCGCCAACCATCATTTTTTCTGCCTGAATTTTCTGTCCCATGATATTTCTCCTGTGTTTTGTGATGGTGCCATCTAATATAATAGTACAATTGAATGTCTGCTGTGTCAAAAGACAGCAAAGAAGACTTTTTTTATTAACTATACTTCGGTACCTGCCATTGAATATGCGATATTCAGCGCATGGTCAGAACAACGTTCCAGGTCTACAGACATATCGGTAAAGATCAGACCACCCTGAGGATCGCATCCTTCTTTCACCAGACGTACCAGGTGATTATTGATGATCTCTTCTTTCTTCCGGTCAACCTTTTCTTCAATATCATCCGCCTCAGGAAGACGTTCTGTAAGTTCCTGATCAAAAATTAACAGAGATAACTCTACAGAACGCAGGGTCAGATCCGATAATTCTTTTAGTTCGTTCATCGCAACCGGTGAGATCTTAGCCTTTCCTTCACGGAGTTTCTCCTCATATTCGATGATATTCTCCGCATGGTCAGAGATACGCTCAATGTCATCTACAGTCCGGATCATTCTGTACAGACGAGCCATATACTTCGGTGACAGATCGAGAGAACGTAATTCAACAAGCTTATCTACGATTGCTGCTGCAAGGTAGTCCACAGTCTCTTCCGTGGTTTCTACTTGTGCCGCTTTCTCCGGGTCATGGTTGAAGAA
>JAFWFE010000072.1 GCA_017512555.1 Solobacterium sp.
AAGAGTACATCGATTACTATAACAACGAGAGGATACAGGAAAAAACAAAATGGATGTCCCCTGTGAAATACAGGGAAACATCCATCGTGTCTGTGTTATGACCGTTTAATCAATATGTCCAGGATTCTGGGTACATATCAGGACTGTCTTATTTATTTCGGCTGTTCTTCTTCCCCGTTTTCTTCGGAAGTATCCTTGAAGTCTGCGATGGTTTTTCTTCCTTCGGCATTCAGCTGGGATACGGTCACATTCGGGAATGGTACGTTAATACCGTTGCGGTAGAAGATCTGCAGGAGTTCCCGGTTCAGATAACGGTTAACACCGCGGACATCTTTCTCAAAAGCCTTGGCAATGACCAGGATCGTTACACCGCTGTCTCCCAGAGAAGTAATACCCAGATAGGTCGGACCATCCAGGATGTTGGTATTCTTTTCTTTCAGTAAAGGCAGTTCTTTCTTCAGTACAGCTTCCACATATTCGATATCCTGACCGTATTCAATACTGATCGACGCGGAGGCGATGGAGGCTTCTTTCGTCATGTTCAATACACCGGAAATATCACTGTTGTTAAAGATCTTGATGTTGCCGTCAGGGCTCTGGATCTTTGTTGTACGCAATCCGATATCCACAACCGTACCGCGGTAGCCGGAGATAGTGACGATATCACCGACACGGAATTCACCTTCAAAGACGATGAAGATACCGGCAATGATATCCTTGATCAGACTTTGCGCGCCAAGACCAATGACCAAAGAGAGTACACCGGCACTCGCCAGGAGGTTGCTGGCATCCATACCAACCAGATACAGACAGTAGAAGAATGCGCCTAAAGCTCCTCCGTATTTCAATACAGACAGTAACAGATGACCGATGGTCTCACCTCTGGCACCAAGGAGGGAAGAGGTAATACGTACCGGAATACGGAACAAAGAGAAGCCGATCGCGGTAAAGATCATGATTAATGCGCAGGCACTGAACGCAAAGATGTTTACACCTCTGTCCCAATTGCCGCTCAGAATATAGTGAATAATGGAGTTTTCCGGGAAGAACCGGTCTGCGCCGATGATGGAAATCAGTACATACAGAATCAGTACTCCGAAGACAAAACTGATTAACATTAACAGTTTCTGTTCCGGATTCTTTTCACTCCATGGAATTCTCTGGTTATTCCATCTTGCCGCAGCCTTGATCGTGGAAGCTTTACGCCCGGAAGGCAGAACAATGTTGAAGATTGCAGAATCCAGAGCGTTTTCAAGGTCTGTTTCACTCATCGTTTCATAGAGCAGTTCTTCTTCCTCGGTGGTCAGGGTAACGGTCAGGGACAGGATCATAATCAACAGGAGACTGGTCAGGGAAGTGATTACTGCGATGGTTAATCTGGACTGATACATACTCTTGCGGGGAATTGCCGTACCGACATAGTAACCATTTGTATAGTGGAAATACTGGAAGTACGTC
Source organism: Solobacterium sp. (assembly GCA_017512555.1). Classification (GTDB taxonomy): domain Bacteria; phylum Bacillota_I; class Bacilli_A; order Erysipelotrichales; family Erysipelotrichaceae; genus Bulleidia. Next base: position 1,459 of record JAFWFE010000072.1, read on the forward strand.
TTTCCGTTCACATGGGTAAATCCATAGTAATCACTGTTACCGAATGCCTTGGAAGATACACCGAGTTCTTCAGCACTCTTTCCGATACTGGTTTCTGTCGGAGAATACATACAGATGTGTTCCGGTGTGTTGTCAAAGAGAACGATGAAGCCTCCGCTGAGAAGGTCAGAGGACAAGATCTTACTGATTTCTGTCGAAGCCAGGAATTTGGATGTCAGTTCATTGTTTAATCCAATCTGTACCAGAGAACGGTGAGGAGTGATTACAGTTTCGGATTCGGTTCCTTCGGCCTGGGCCTGTTCATAATCAAAGCGTGATACATATACGGTATTGCCCTGTTCATCAACCGTTGTGTAATAAGTCAGTACGGAGCCGATATACTGGGATAATTCGCCGACATCACTCGTCATGGCATCTTGTACGTAGGTGTCATTTTTTCCTTCCGGAATACGCAGGAGCGGGTAAGACTGGTCTTCCGCATTATGACTGATGGTAAAGTACCAGTTGGGTGTATTCGTGGCAATTGTACGTCCATCTTCATCAAAAACGTAGATTGAGTACAAATCGTTGGCATCACATAGTTCCTGCAGAAGTGCAGAAGAGGCAACCGAACGCAGACGATTCCCTTCATCATCAGTAAGGAATACCCGGTCTCCTTCCTTGTTGTAGGAGGAATAGTAACGAGTTGTGGGCTCGTTCAGTACCGAAGGATCTTCCTCAATCAGGTAGGAGATCAGTCTGGCTTTAGCCAGGAACAGGTTATCATAATAATCCTGAATAACCTTGCGGTTTACTGTGCCTTCCTCATAACGCGCTGTAACATCGTTTAAGGCAACGACGGATTCATCGATACACTCTGAGATTTCCAGCAGGGTCTGCGTATAGAACGAGATACCGTAGATCACCAGAACACCGGCAATCATCAGCGGGAAGACTTTCTTGAAGATCGAGCGGTCAAAGATGATCGGAGTCTTATTCTTGCGGTTGAAGATTTTCTTGTCGGTAACAACGGCATTGCGCACAAAGTCATTCCGGACAACGATTGCGTAAGCCAGGCACAGCAGCATGACCAGAATAAATCCGGCAATCGACCAGAACAGTACATACCGGTCATTGATATAGATCTCTCCGGTATCTGCTACAGCGCAGATCACGGTACGGTCACCATAGGACCTGGATACACAGTAGTATCTGGTACCGTTGATTGTTTCCACACCCGAATAGCCATCCTGGAGAGCTTTCTTTGATAAACCGGTATCCAGAGCATTCTGACCGGTCAGGACTTCATTACCGTTCTGGTAATACAGGAAGGAATTATCTTCGGTATTAACCGCGAACATGAATCCGTTGTTTTCTATGGCAGCCCTGCTCAGTACCGCCGAAAGATCTTTCAGGGAAGCGATCTGCACATCCAGCATTTCCGCATTCGCACCAAGCACCAGATGATAATTCGTGCCGTTATAATTGCTCTTCATCGAGTAGAAGTAGTAATAGCCGTAATCGTTGTCTTCCAGAGCAGGAGTGATCACACCGGTAGCGCTCCGTGTACCGCGCAGAAGAAGATTCTGGTTCTTTCTCGTCAGAAGATTCTCATGAACCAGATCCACCCCGGCATATTCCGGATACGGTGACAAAAGCACCGTGCCGTTGTCAGACATGATGAAAAGATAATCTACACCGGAACGTTCTACTATATCCGCAAAGATCTGGGAACGTGTTTCATTATCAGCAGTGCCGAGAGAATCAAAAAGACCGCTGGTCAGAAGACGGTGAAGATCATCCAGCATATCCTGGTTGGCATCATGATAGATATAACTCAGTTCCTTGACCGACTGTTCGTTCTCCTTCAGGGTCTCAATAACTTCAACAAGTGCGGCTTCACTGCTTTCTCTCTGCTTGAACTGTGCTGTTTCATGTTGCATCCTGCGTAAGAATAAAGCAATCAGTACAGCTCCCAGAACAATCAAAAAAGTATTGACAAGTACTTTAGTGAAAAAGTATATATTGGCTTTCTTTCTGGTCTCTTTATCGATCGACATGTATACCTCCGAATATCCATCGGTCTGCCTTTAGTGAACAATAAAAGTATACCCTATTATAACCGATTTATCTTCTTCGTTGATGGTTAATCTTTGTATAACCTGTAATAAATTACGGAACGATATGTTCTTCACCATCTTCCCACAAAAGATCCGGATGGAAGATCGTCGCGGCAGTGCGGTATATCGCTGTAGGCATCACCAGCTCTGGTTTCAGGTGGGAAGGCATCTGGATGATCTGCGCATCCCCGCGCAGAATAGAACGGAGATTCTCGATAACATCGTCCAGGATTTCCCCCGGCTGGGAGAAAACATCCACGGTTTCCGCATAAGAGATATGACCGGTAAAGGTCTGATCATACTGGTCTCTCATCTTCTGAATGCGCAGTAAACCCCGTAACATCGTGGATACGGTAACTCCTGAATACGCGCCTCCGACAGAACGTGTGCCGACATTGGAATTCATCGCGTCACCGGCAAACAGGATCCTGCGCTTCTTATCCAGAAGACTGACGGATCCGGGAGTATGACCGGGTGTGTGATAGACAACTACTTCCCGGTTTCCTAACTCAAATACTTGTTCATCCTGTAATTCCAGATAGGTGCACTTGTTCACTGCAGGTAGTTTCTTCAACTGTTCGTAGGGGAATACCTGATCGTATCTGGACCATCCATAGGCGAATAAACCTGTCTCATAATGACCAACCGTCTTCATCTCCGTAAAACGCTTCATTTTCACAGCGATAGCTTCCGGCGTACTCATGGCTTCTGCCTGCGGCACCAAGGCAATATCCAGCGGGTGCATCCACACTTGTTCAAACTGGTCACTGCCGCCGTTATGATCCCCGTGCATATGCGTCACCACGACGTCATAGGGCTTATCGGTGAGTGTTTCCACGGTCTTGCGGACATCGTATAATCCGGTCCCGGTATCGATCAGTAAAGCTCTCTCCTCACCAATCAGAAGATACTGACAATCCACACCCCACTCATTGATGTGATACGTTTTCGGCGCAATTTCCGTAATGATCGGACGTTCAATATAACCCATACATTTACCTCCCTATTCCGCAACTGTCTTGCGGTTCTGCCATGTATTACTGAAGAAGTAAGGGAAGACAACCAATGCGTACCCATAACTGGCAATCGCTGAGCCATACCAGAAACCACGCAGGCCAAATCCCAGTACTACTCCGAAGAGATATGTTAAACCTATACGCAGGATAAATCCTTCCGCCACACCCATCAGGAAATTGATCCTGGACTGACCCAGACCGTTGATGAACCCGAGACTGGGAGAACGGAATGCGTAACCCATGAAGGCAATCGCAAGTACTGGCGCATAGATATGTGACAAAGCCAGAACTTCACTCCCGGAATTGAAGATGGAGAAAATCTGTTCCGGGAATAACAATACCAGGATACTCAGCGTACTCACAAAGATCAGGTCAAAGACAAACACATGATATACAGTAGCTTTGACACGGTCGATCTTGCCGGCACCGAAACTCTGACCGACGATTGATGATGAAGAAGTATTCATGGCGTTTGCCACGATCAGGGCGATACTGTTCATCTTGTTTCCGACACCGGTGATGGCTGATGCGGCGACACCATACGTATTGATGTGTGAGACAACAAATAATCCGGAGATACTGCTTGCGGCAGTCTGGATGGCAATCGGTATACCCAGTTTCAACATGGTAAACATCGGCTTGGAAGAGATACGGAAACTGCTTAAACGGAAGTCAAACGCGAAGGCTTCCTTGTGTCTGTACAGGTAATACATGCAAAGCAGGAACGATGTGCCCTGACCCATGATCGTCGCCAGAGCAGCACCAAACGCACCCATGTGCAGGGAGCCGATAAACAGGTAATCCAGAATGATATTTAAGATAGCCGCAAGACCGATAAAATACATGGGATGACGGGAATCGCCCATACCGCGCAGAATCGCTGAAACCATGTTATAGCCAAACATGAATACCAGTCCCCATGTACAGCATAAAGCATACGCATGAGCACCTTCAAAAGCCGCCTCCGGAACATGAAGTATACGCAGGAATCCTGAAATATTCAGTAAACTGATACAGGTAAGGATCAGGGCACAGAGAAAACTGAAGGAGAACAGGGTGCCGATCACTTCGTTTAACTCTTTCTGCTTGCCGGCACCGATATACTGGGAAACCATGATCTGACCCGCTGTCGCAAATCCCATACCGATAAACGTAAAGAGGTGAATCAGGTCTGCGCCTACGGATACCGCGGATAACCCGACACTTCCCTCATATTGTCCGACAATGATCATATCGACCATACTGTATACGGTCTGCAGAAGATTTGACAGCATTACCGGATATGCCAGTTTCAGCAGCGTAGGGGCGATCTTTCCGGTTGTAAGATCCTTGATCAGTGTTTTCTTTTCCATACATCCTACCCAAAAAAACAGGAGTGCAGCCTGATTCGGCAGCACTCCGTGCATCCAACTTCACATGTAAATTAGCATATCCCGGTATAACAGTCAAGCAAAGCCATACCAGGTTGCCTGTAATCCGTTTACTCCGGCTTCCAGCTGGCCAGAAGTTTTTTCAGTAAACTCTTCAGGGTTTCCTGTTCTTCTTCACTTAATGCATCGAAGGATACACTCTCAGGATTCTGCGGATTATCCGCATTGACCAAAGAAATCAGTGCAGCTCTCTTGTCTGTATCAGTCTTGGCGCGGGTTACCAGTCCTTTTTCTTCCATCTTGGAAAGGATCTCACTGATGGATCCGGGCTGGACATGCAGTAATTCCTGCAGGGCTTTCTGACCCATTGTGCCGCCGTTTTCGTACAGGATACGGACGATCTTGTCCTGGGTGGATCCGAAGTGCTGTCTTCCGGGACGGCGGATCTCTCTGGCACATGTCATAATCAAGCCTTCCAGACTTTCGGGATCAAACGGAAGCGGACGATGGAATCTGTGCTCATGAGGCATCTCCGGCTGTATTCTGTGTTCAAACGGAGGTCTTTCCGGGAACTCATGTCTGCGCGGCATCTCCGGCTGGGGTCTGCGGCCGAACTGTGATCTTTCCGGGAAGCCTTCTCCGCGGCGGCAGTGTCTTTCGTGTCCGGGTCTTCTTTCGTGATATTCTCCATGGTTATGTTCCATGTCATCTTCTTCAAAGTAGTGATGACCCCGGCCACATCTCAATTCATCTTCGGGGCAATGGTTTTCACATTGCGGGCAGTATCTTTTTTCTCTTTCTTCGTTCATTTATTTCTCCTTTCGTTAGGTGCCTAAATATCTCAGGCAAACACATTATAACAGGTCTTGTTCGTATGTCAAGGTACCTAAATAAAAATTTTACATTCCAGGCTGAGTACAGGAAATTCCTCTGTTGACATGGAGTACACTTCAGGGATTACCATTTTTTCGGAGGCGTGTATGACAATAACAGAAGTCAGTGAAAAATACGGCATCTCGGTGGATACCCTGCGGTATTACGAAAAAGCAGGGATTATTCCTCGTGTAACACGAAACAAGAGCGGTATACGCAATTATCAGGAAGAAGATCTGCAATGGGTGCAGCTTGCGATATGGATGCGCAGGGCAGGCTTGCCGATTGATGCTCTGGCAAAGTATGTAAAACTGAATCTCGCCGGTGAAGACACTCTTCCGCAAAGAGTCGAATTGTTGAAAACACAACGTCTGGATCTGGAGAGACAACGGCAGGAAATCGGAGAAGCGATGACTATACTGGACCGCAAGATTCAGAAATATGAAGAACGGCTGAAAAACAATACATGATGAGAGTCATGTATTTTTTATGGGCAGTACTTTTGTTATGATTACTATATAAGGAGTACAATCATGAAGTTTGATTTTTCACAGTATAATTTCTACGACAACCATACCCATGTTTTGGATATGGACAAACCGGTTGTGACCGTTGACCAGTTCTTGAAGAGTTATAATCACGGACCAATGTCCTCACGGGATGAAGACGGCGCAAAGTTTCCTTCCCGCAAGCATCTGGATACACTGAGAGACCTGCCGATGGTACTGATGCTGGTGCACTTCATGGCAGAACGTTTCGGCTGTGAAGAAACCGTGGAAGCCGTGGTGGAAGCACGCAATAAGGCGATCGGCGGCACGGAAGAAGGCATACGCAAGTATGTACAAAGTCTCTACGATGAGGAACATATCGTATCCAGTACCTTGGAGAGTGAACTGCCGATGGGTCATCCCCTGACCGCATGTATACCGAATCATGTTAACCGTCTGTTCCGTTTTGAAGATGTTTACTTTGATTTACTCAAGAAAGAGAACTCTTTTGAGACATTGCTGGAAAAACTGGAGATGAGTATCACAGATGCTGTATCCCAGGGCTTTATGGGAATCAAGGGGCATATCGCTGAGAAGTGCGGAATGAATGCATATCTGGTTACACCGGATGAAGCAGAGAAGTGTTTCGCCAAGGCGAAAGAAGGAGACAGAGAAGCCTTCCGGGCAGTTTATTACGCAATGTTTGACCAGATCCTGTACCTGTGCGCTGAACTGGATATCAGTATTCATATTCATACCGGTTCTACAGGCATGCGCGGGAATACTACGGTGTATTCTCATGACCCGGTACTGCTGGCACCGTTCCTCAGTGACGGAAGACATGAGAAGACCAATATCGTCATGTTACACGGCGGTTTCCCGTTTACCCGCAATGCCGCAATCATGGCGTACAACTTCCCGAACATCTATGTGGATTTCTCACAGACACTGCCATGGCAGGGACTGGGATTTGCGGCGATGTTAAAGGAAGTCATGGGACAGGCTCCGCACAGCCGGATCATGCTTGGCTCCGGTCAGCACGGTGCGTTTGAAGGCGCATGGGCAGCTGCCAAGTCCTCCAAGATCGCCATGGCAAAAGTCATGAGTGAACTTGTGGACGACGGCTTGTTAAGTGAAAAGAGGGCGGAAGAGAGTGCGCGTATGGTGCTTTCGGAGAATGCCCGCAGATTATACGGAGAGATTGAATAATGGAATATAAGGTATCCGATAAGGTCAGAAACGCGTTAGATGCACTGACCAAAGATCCGGCAGTATTACAGGCACTGAAGTATACCGAAGAAGACCAGGAGGAGATCATCCAGAGACAAATCGAACTGACCCTGATTCCGGCTCCGACATTCCATGAGGAGAAGAAAGCACAGAGACTTCTGGAAATGTTCAAGGAAGAAGGATTAACCGACTGTCATATCGATGAATACGGGAATGCGGTAGGTATCCGCAAAGGTACCGGTAACGGAAAGACTGTCATCGTAGAAGGACATATGGATACTGTATTCCCTCTGGAAACCGAACTGAATTTGCGCAGAGAAAACGGCTGGATCTACTGCCCGGGAATCAACGATGACACAAGAGGTCTGGCAGCGGTACTATCCGTGATCCGCGCGCTGAATGCGGCAGGCATACAGACAAAGGGAGATATCCAGTTTGTCGGCACTGTGGAAGAAGAAGGTATGGGTCAGCTGGGTGGTATGCGTTATTACGTGACTCATCATCCGGAGTTGGACGCGAGTATCTCGATTGACGGCAGCGGTTATCAGGTAGTGACCTATCAGGCTACCGGTATTCAGACGTATGAGTTTAATTTCCATGGGATCGGCGGGCATGCGGCAGGTGCTTTTGCCAAGGTTGCGAATCCTCTCGCGGCAGCAGGAAGAGCTATGGCCAAGATCAACGAATTGCGTGTGCCGGAAGAATCCCATACAACGTTCGCTGTTACGGGATGTTTCGCAGGTAGTTATTCCGCCATCCACGCGATCGTCAATAAGGCAACGTTGTTACTGAATTTCCGCTCCAATTCCCGGGACGATCTGGAGGCTTTGCGTAAGGAGATTTTCCGCTGTATTGAAGAAGCTTGTGAAGAAGAGTCTGACCGTTGGGGCATGGACAGGATTACTTATGATTATCGTCATGTATGTGATGTCAATGCCGGCACCCAGGATGATCACGCGCCGATCGTGGAAGGAACCATGGCCATTGCGGAATATCTGGGCTGCGAAGAACCTAAGTTAGGCAAAGGCGGTGCCACAAACTGCAGCCGTGCCTTGGAAGTCGGATTGCCTGCGGTTTGCTTAGGCGGCGGCGATGACTACGACAGTAAATGTCATACCCTGGAAGAACAATTCCGTGAAGCCGGCGCATACAAGGTATGTCAGAGCGCTGTATTGCTGACATTGCTCTGCGCAGGTACAGAGATCGCTGAATCCATTATTGAATAACCGGGAGATACGTTATGTCAGAAGAAAAAGAGATCAAGGTTGATGCCAAGGCAGAAACCATAACCAACGAAAAGACCCAGAAACAAAACGATTCCCTGAACGCGCTGAAGGAGAAGAAAGCCAAAGCCGAGAAGGATGCCGAAAAAGCCTATGAAGAGGCAGTAAAAGAGAAAGAAGAGAAAGAACGTCTTGCCCGGGAAGAAACCGAAAGAATCCAACGGGAAAAAGAGGAAGAAGAAGCCCGGAAAGCACAGCTGAATAAGGAAATCTTATCCGCAGGCGCAGCCCTGGCAGCTTCCGCCATCGGTTCAACTGTTGTCAGAAAGAAAGGCGGTTTCCTGAAAGGTCTGTTGTTCGGCTTGATCTTTGGACTTCTGATCGGGGCGGCAGGTACCTGGTGGTATATGCGTGATCCGCTGCCGGCAGTCTCCGGACATACAGAGACTTCCACCGTAGACGCAGATCTGGTCATTGAAGATGACGGATTCCTTGGCTTTACCGCTGCGGACTTTGAGGACGCGGTACTTGGAGGAGCCAGCGAACATCAGGAACTGATCGTCATGGAACAGCCGTTATCCATTCAGACAACCATTACCAAGGCAGGTCTTGGCAACTGGGCAATCTTCAGTAAAGTCAAGGATCTTACCTATTACGGTACCGGTGTATATACTGTGGATCTCAGTCATATTGACGGGAAACACATCACGGTAGATAACGATACACGTACGGTATACATCAAGATTCCTCATACAAAACTGCAGTATATCAATCCGGATCTGGATAAGACAGAATTTGAAGATACCGAGAAAGGTCTGCTTGCCTGGGGAGATATTACCTTAACCACGGAGGAACAAAACGAATTATCCAAGTCTGTGATTGAAGCGATGAGAACACGTCTGGATACCGAAGAACTATACGAACAGGCAGATGAATTCGCAGTCATGAAGACCTGGGAGATCTCCCAGCCTCTGGTAACGAAAGTATCTCCGCAGTATAAAGTAGAAATGATATTTGAGGATTAGTCTATGGTAAGTAAAGAAGCACAAACCGCAATAGACCTCTTATTTGAAGGCAAGAGAAAAAGATCAGCGAACGCGAAGGGGAAAGACCCCAGAGCAGCCTTGATCGAAAGCATCTACAACGAAAGACGGTTTACCGATGAAAATGCCAGAAAGAGAGTACTGCCCGACAAGCTGCGTCTGGAACAAGATTATGCGGATACCGTGCCTGGAGAGTGGCTGCACTACACCGGTGAAGACCGCCTGGATGGGAAAGTGATCCTGTTCGTACACGGCGGTGGTTTCAACACTGGATCGGCATTATCACGCAGAGATCTGACCGCCAGACTTGTGCTGGCCAGCCGTATCGATTCCTTCTCCATCGACTACCGCCGCTGTCCGGAATATAAATATCCCGCGCATGTGGAAGATTGTGTAACAGCGTATATATGGCTGCTGAAGAAAGGCTACGCGCCGGAGAATATCTTCTTCTTCGGAGAAAGTGCCGGAGGGAATCTCGTGCTGTCCACAACGTTGTACCTGAAAGACCACTATCTGCCGGTACCTGGTGCTGTGTGCGCATTCTCTCCGTCGACAAACTTTGACGGCGGCTTTGAGTCGAGAATTACCCGGGCAAACCGTGACCCGATGATCGGCAGCCTGCTTACGGAAGAGGAAGAACAGGAAGCGCTGAAACAATACCGGGAAGGCACATGGAAGTCTCTGACCTTCTACTGCACTGAGGAAGAAGCGAAATGTCCGTATGTATCTCCATGTAAGGGAGATTACACCGGTTTCCCGAGATTGATGTTGAATGTGGGTACGGAAGAGATCCTCTACGATGATTCTGTGGCAGTGGCCAAAGCAGCCAAAGAGGCAGGTGTGGATGTCACTCTGAATGTCTGGGAAGGCATGTTCCACGTATTCCCACTGTTTGATTGTCCGGAATCGCAGGAAGCCCTGGCAAAAATCGGTGCTTTCTATCGTGGTGAATAACCGGATGCGGTAATAATCAGTAAATTCTTATCATCCCGTGATGATTTGTGAAACAAAAGCCGAATATTCTCGCTATAATAGAGTTAATTAATTTACGGAGGTAATATAATGGGTAAATTTGTAGTAAAGGAAGTTAAGACAGGAATCAAGTTCAACCTGAAAGCTTCCAACGGTGAAATCATCGCCACATCCGAAGTCTACAAATCTGAAAGATCCTGCATGAACGGTATCGAGAGTGTAATGAAGAATGCTCCTGTCGCTGCTGTTGAAGATCAGACAGTTGAAGATTTTGCAAAAGAAACAAATCCGAAGTTTGAAGTCTATACAGACAAAGCCGGTGAATTCCGTTTCCGTCTGAAAGCAAAGAACGGACAGATCATAGCGGTCAGTGAAGGCTACAAGTCCAAGAAGAGCTGCCTGAACGGTATTGAATCTGTAAAGAAGAACGCGGTAGACGCAAAGATCGAAAAAGAATAATTATAGTGAGGGTCTCGAAAGAGACCCTCATTGAATTAATCGGTTGATTTTTTGTGTAACTATGATAATATTCTTAGTACATGAGTGCTTAGCTCAGTTGGGAGAGCACTTCCTTGACGTGGAAGGGGTCATGGGTTCGAGTCCCTTAGCGCTCACCATTGAAAAAAACCGCATGGTTAAGCCATAATCGTGCGGTTTTCGTTTGCTTATAATTACCTAGTTTTTGCTGAATGTTTGCGGATTTGCCGACAATTTGCCGACCACACGCTAAATTATAACTTTTTTTCGCACAGATGAATCATATTTTATCCCCCCATACAAAACGTTGGTAAGTGCTTATATGACCGGGAGTCATCGTTACATTTTCCTCTCTATGGTTTTGTTTACTGAATAAAACCAATTTCGCTAATTTTGTCGCTATTAATCCTAATCGGTAAGAATAGCACCTATTTTCAGGAACAGAAAAAAAGAGATCAACTGTAAGAATGATCTCTTATTTTGACTGTTACAAATCGATTCTAGACGATTATAAATTTATAATTATTTTATCGGCATATTGCCAACAAAATCCACCTGCATGCTTATATTTGCCATTTGCGACATCACGAATGGTCTTAGGCGCAATACCTACAGCTTTGGATGCATCTGATAGGTTCTCATAAATTCGAAGAATACGACCTTCATCATCCATCTGTATAACTGCTCGTTTCCCTTGTATTGCAGATAATTCTGCAATTACTATAATTTCCTCTTTTGAAAAACTACCTGCTTCTTCAAGCATTTTCTTTATTACTTCATGTCTTTCCGCTTTAGCAATCTCTGCTTTTGCTCTTTTTTCTTCTAACTCTTGACTTCTCTTTACCTTTTCTGCTTTTTTTGCCTCTACAATTGCATTTTGTTCTTCACGCATTTTGATTTCTTGTTCTCGTAAATTTTCTTTTTCTTTTTGTCTCCTTTTTGCGTTTTCGATACATCTTTCTATTTCATTTTCAGTTAATCCAGTAAGATTAGCCTGGGCTAAGAATTGCGTTTCATATTGATTTATATACATCCCTTGCGTTTCTTTTAAACATGAATATAGTTCTGAAAAAACATATCCATACTGCACCAGTTCAAATGGATCATCAAAGATCAATCGAATATACTCTTTTCCTTCTGAATTCGTGCAATCTTCACAATTCGTTAATCTGTCCGCATATTTCTTGGGGACAATAACATATGATTTTTTCTTTGAAATTTTGTATTTGAAAATGTTATAAACGTCCAATACATCAACATAGTTCGACGAATTGCGATATGTGCGTAAAGTCTGAATGTTACATCCGTTTTCTTTCATGGTCTTAGCAATAATGGCAAAGACCTCTTTTTCCTCCTCTGTTGGTTTGCATTTTTCGCTTCGGGCTACTTCGTTTAATAGGTCTGTCTTTATCAAGTCTAGTAATCGAAGAAATATATTCCCGCATGTTTCAGCATCAGTTACTGCTCGATGAGACCCACGATTATATAATTGGAAATAATCAGCTAATGTATTCTGTTTATAGTCTGGCAATCCTTTTATCAATTTTCTTGATAGTGATAAAGTATCAATATAAAACAGTGTTCCACTATATCCATAACGTTCCAACGAATTCTTTAAAAAAGCAATATCAAATGATGCATTATGAGCACACAAATAGTGCTTTCCATCCAAAACATCCCCAAAATAATCTGTCAATTCACGATAAACTATATCAGGGCTTTTTCCATACTTGGAAAGCATTTCTGTAGAAATATGGTTTACTTCGTATGCAGATTTTGGAACAGGTACACCTTCATTAATCAGTGAGCCATATGAATCATGAATGTTTCCATCTATAAACTTCACTGCACCGACTTCAATAATAATATCTTCATCTGGAGTTAACCCTGTCGTTTCAGTATCAAACGCTATAAAATTATTGCAAATACTATCATAGTTTCCGGATGTCACATTAATTCTGATAGCAGTAATGTTTCCACGTTCTACGGTATTGTCAGTTATCCTAAATTCTTCCTGAGGTGTCCCTGCTTTTTTCTTGCGAAACAGAAAATCAAGTAATCCCATCAGCAATCCTCCATCTATACCAATCTATATATCACTCAATTATCTACAAGTATGATATTGGCTAAGTGTTACTTACATTGATCTGTATCAAAGCAAAGCATGAAGATTTTTCATTTGTTGCTCTTCAATTCTTTTGAATCCATATCTTTACGGATTAGACCACGAAGATAATCTGTTTTGTTTGGTTGCTGAAACAACCAGTCAATGATATCCCTGTCGAGCTTATTCACAAAACGTATACATAAACGTGTTGTGTTATTTTGTTTCCACTTTTCACCACTCATCTAAGATAAATTTCTCCGTACCGTTTTATGTTTGCATATGTCTATAACAAACACATAATATTACTTTCCAAATATTCGATTCCACTCTTGATTAACGATTACTTCAAACTCTTCGGGCGTAATTAATGTCACTCCATATTTAATACCATCTGCTCCTTTTCCTGTGGGATGATCTGGATCAGGCAATACCACATAATCTAGACAATCTGATTTTCTTACTTTGTCAAAAAGATTCTCTCTCTTGATACCAAGTCTTTTCATCTTTCCCGCTAACTCTTCAGATTCAATTTTGCAGTCAGAGAAACAACACTTTAAATTACTGATTCCACTAGAAACGATATCCCCTTCGTTGACCTGTACTTGATCAAATAGGTCAAATTTTCCTTGTAACTTAAATGGGTTATAGCTCTTATGATGATTATTTTGTCTTTTCTGTTCTCGCTTTTTTCTAACATTTTCATCTTCCCGTTCAGGTATCATTTTTGCTATTTCAAATATCCTATACGATGCTTTACAATCCTCTAATGCATCATGGTTGTTTTCGGTCAATCCCAGATAATTACAAATGGCATCTTGATTAAACTCTGGAACTGGTAAATTACAGGCTTTAACGACTTCCATCACATCTACATAATCATTAGTAATGGATTGCCCTGTCTTTTGAAAATAGGCATTTGACAGTTTATTAATATCTGATGTAAACACTTTAAAGCCTACCAGGCAGTCATCTCCGATATACTCTACAATACTTTCAATGACATCTTCAATAAATGGTGCCTTACTCAATTCTTTGTCAGTCAAACCATTTAAACTTCTATCCGATGCTGACTTTTTGTGCCTAGGGTTAATTGTGATAGATCTTTCATCTACGGGTATCCTATTTCGGACTCTAAGTAATCCAACTTGGTATATTGGTTGCCCTGGAGCAAATGACAAAAACTCTGTATCAACAACAGTGTAATCATTACAAGATAGCGGATTAGTGTAATAATTTGACATCATGTCTTCCTCCTATTGACCAAACAATACACATGATAGATTACGAAAAAAGCGCCTACTTATTCTTCAGCCATTTCTTCAACCATCTTTTTCATATCCTCAATGAATTTCGGAGCCTGCATTTGTCTTAAATATCCATTATGTATTTCAACAGTTCTTCCATTTGCTAATAGAAGACCAACGGAATACCTTACTTGTTTTTCCCGTTCTCATAATATTCATAAAGATTGTTTATCTTAGCAGACACAACATTATGAACTGATTTTTCATCTCGGTTATCAGCGTAATAGACCAACTGTTTTGTAATTGGAAGAGATAGTGCTCTTCTGTATTCTTTTTGAAGTTCTATTTCCTCTTCTGTGCTATCTTCTTGCATCTTTGGAGGGAGTCCGTTTATTATTGTCCCCCATCAAGTAACTTTATTTTCTTATCGCTGCTTGGCATAAAAATTTTTCCCTCTCCTGAGATTTTTTCTGTATTGACATCTTTTAGCAAACTTTAAGTCCGGCTCTTGCATATGGAATCTTTTTGGTCCATCCCCATATTCATCAGCTGTCATTTCATGTACACACTTTCCAATTTCCGAGCAAACCATATAGTATGAACAACTTGCAAATGGTTCAACTTTTTCATGTTCACATGCCCATGAATACAAAGATTGAATGACAGGCTCTATTGCCATTAAGAAATCTCTCAATCTCTGATTATCTAAGGGTATCTCAGCACGAAATTGTGAGATTGATAACTCTTCGTTTGACCCTTTTGGGACAGGGCAATCAGAGATTTCAGCGTTCTGAATAAGCAATTGTTCATATTTTTGACGTATGGTTTCATTGCTTTCAATATCGCCTTCCATATAATTTAAATCTTTTATTTCAAACCTATATTTCTTAAGACCCTTCATTTCTTGGCAACTAAATACCACCGTATTAAATGGCTTAAAAGCATACCCTGTTATTATTTTCTCTCCAGTTTTCAGATCTTTTCTTTGATAAGGTTTAACTTCTATGTCCTTTTCATTAAAATTCCATTTAGAGTACATTTCATCTAGTGTTTGCAGTATTAACAAACCGTAATTATCTATTGCATTCTTTTCAAACATTTCTATTTGCTCATTCATAGTTTTAAATCCTCTTTGTCAATTGTTTCAATCAAATTGTATCATAATGACTGTCTCTAAATATCCGTTATGTTCACAACCACCTACAGAAAAAGATCACCTTTTACGTATTGAGTTATTTATGCTGTACAATTGTCGTAAGAAGCAGTTACAGTTATTTACCCACGGAGGTAAAAATGGCACTATTTGATAAACTCAAAAAGCTAACACCTAGCAAGGCATCATCCATTCCAGAGGAAGATATATATCCTATTCAGATTGTTTTCTGGGATATTCATTATGATGAGATATCCGCTTTGTTTGATGATTTGAATCTAGGTTCTACTATTGAAGATAGTATTTATCTTAGTTGTAAAGTTACTCCAGAACCAACGAATGAAGTTGATAAGAATGCAATCGCTGTATATGCTTCAGCAAAAGGCAAAAGCAAAAAATGGCATAAGGTTGGCTATATTCCCTCAGATATGACTTCTGAGGTAAAGAAAGATAGTAGATGTGTGAAAGATGGCTCTCACTATTGGAATCTTCTTCTTTGGTATAACAGGATTGAAGGATCAAAATTTACCCTTGCACTGTATGAAAGCAAATTTAAATAATACTCTTCTACGATAGAATCGGATAACATATATACTTTATAAGGAAAGGGAGCGAGCATTGTATGAAAATGTTGTTTCGAATATTGTCTATAGCACTTGTTGTGATGTGTACATTGCTGACATTAGTCTATCCAGTTTGGGGAATCGCAGGGATTGCTCTTGGGGTATTATCTTGGTGGTATTCCGGTCGAGTAAAGACTTCTGCGCAAATAAAAGCAGAGGCTGAAGAGCGGGAACAACAATATGCAAAAATGTTATATGAACAGCGTGCACAGCAAGAGGCAATACGCATAGAAGAACAAGAAAGAAGAGTTGAAGAAAAGAGACAAAAACTGAAAGAACATTATGATATCTTAATGGCTAATCCCGTTTATATTGATACTGAAACAACGGGGTTACATTCAGATACCCGAGATGAACTGCTATCATTGGCTATTCTGGATCATAGCGGGAACATCCTGTTTGACCATCTTTTTAAGCCTGAACATCGGAGAACATGGAAAGAAGCACAGGAGATTAATGGAATTAGTCCTGAAATGGTAAAGAAGGAAAAACCATTTCAAGATTATGTTGATGAAGTACAGCGAATCCTAAACAATGCATCAGCAGTCGTAGGATACAACCTCGAATTCGACCTTGGTTTCCTTCAAGCCGGTGGTGTGAAATATACAGGTAAAACTATTGATGTTATGAGTATGTATACGACTTACATGGTAAATACAACGGGAAGTAGGGAACGGCGTTGGTCGTTAAGAAATGCGGCGTCTCACATGGGATGGGATTGGAAAAAAGAAGGAAGCGCTCACTCAGCAGTCAATGACGCAAAAGCAACCCGTTTCGTGTTGTTAGCGATGCTTTCTGATAATGGGCTTGATTACGAATGAATCATTATCTTGGCAGGAAATGGAATCCTGTTGGTTACATATAAAATGAAGCATGGTTTTCATGCTTTTCCTGCGGAGATGGTATTTGTATGTGAATTTACCACAAACAGCAGGAGATACAAAATGCAAAAAGGCGGTATTATCAACACTAAACGATACCGCCTTTACTACAGAAGATATAAGTTTGCTATTGACGTGGAAGGGGTCATGAGTTCCAGTCCCTTGGGGCTCACCATTGTATATAAATGCATAGTAATAGGTGGGTTTATATACAGTTGATTTATAAGCATCTATAAAGGTCTGTTAAGGCTTGTAAATATATATATATATATAATTATTTCAAATAATTGAAAGAGGTAACCAGCAGACTTATGAAAAAGAGATTGAAATCTTATATTCTTGTTTTTTTGTCACTAGGACTTATAGCTTGTTCGTCATCATCTAATTCATCTTCATCCACAGAAAAAACTGACAATAACACAGCTACGGAAACTCCAACAGTGGAAGTAAAAGAAGAAAAGAAAGAACCCGTGGCATGGGAAGTCGGTGATGCAAAAGCATTAACATATGTAGATAGTATTGGGACGAAATGGGCTCAGATTACTTGCCCTGTAACAAATACTGGAGAAAAAAATCTATATTTAAGCTCTGGCACAATGGATTTAGAAGATTCGGATGGTAAATTGGTAGATAGTAGAAGTCTTGTTAGTGTATTCCCGGATGTTCTGCTTCCTGGTGAAACTGCTTATTATTATGAAGAAACAACTCTAGAAGATAATGCTCCTGATGAATTGAATGTAATACCTCATGTTAATGTGAAAGAAGCAAAAGTAGAGTGTATTCGCCTTGAGACTTCAGATGTTACAATTGCTGATGAATCATATGGTGGTGTTAAAATCACTGGAAGAGTAGAAAACAAAACGGATGATGTTGCAAAGCTAGTATATATTGTTGCATTAATGTTTAACTCTGATAACGAAATGATTGCTCAGGCAATGTCAATCCTGACGGATGATCTTCCAGCCGGTGACAAGATTGGATTCTCCATGTCTACATTTGCTGCACCTTCCAGTGTTAATGCAGCTGCTGTAGACCATTATGAGATTTATGCATATCCTATGCAGATGCAATTCTAATCTTGCTTGATGAATGAGCAAAAGGGCATAAACCCACACTGGGAAATGCCTTTTTTTGTATAGCCGCTAACCTCCGGGTACTACGTGCTCAAAACGGCTACAGATGAGAAATGATGAAAAAAGTATCTTGGCAAAGAATTCATATGTGGTCTGCAAGTACAATGCTCAATTACAGGAGCATACTATTTTTCATCACGTACCAGATAACTGCCTTCCTTTACGGAATGGGTCAGCCACACACTTCCACCGATAGTGCTGTTCGCACCAATCACGGTATCTCCGCCAAGAATCGTCGCATTGGCATAGATAACAACATGATCGCCGATATCAGGATGGCGCTTTCCGCCCTTGACCGGATTCCCGGCATCATCCAGGATAAAACTTCTGGCCCCGATCGTCACACCCTGATACAGCTTGACATGATGCCCCAATACAGCGGTTTCACCGATGACCACTCCGGTACCATGGTCTATACAGAAGTATTCTCCAATCTGGGCTCCCGGGTGGATATCAATCCCTGTACGTGAATGAGCAAGCTCGCTCATCATCCGCGGGAGATAGGGGACACGCAGTTTATATAAAAGATGCGCCAGGCGGTATACCATGATGGCATGAAAACCAGGATAGGTCAGTATGACTTCTCCCTGATCTACAGCTGCAGGATCACCATCATAGATTGCCTGGATATCTGTCAGCAGGATACGTTTTACCTCCGGAAGCAGGGCCAGGAATTGTCCGGTGATATCTTCCGCATTATCCGCCGGACTACCCTGGAAAGCAAATGCTTTCGTCATCTGTATGGTCAATTCTTTACGAATATACACCAGAACTTCTTCACGGGTAATACCGGGAGAATCATAGTACTGCGGAAACAACAGTGACATACAGGCATTCAGGATTCCCTGTACGCTTTTCTGTTCGGGAGGTCTGCCGGTTTTCTGTGAAAAACGGATCTGATCAAGTTCCTGAATCACCCGGTTCTCCATGTTTACCCCTGAAACAACGGTGTAGAGAGATATCTGTCTCCGCCGTCAGGCAGGATCACAACGATTGTCTTACCGGCATTTTCTTCACGGCCAGCAACTTTCAGAGCCGCATACACTGCAGCACCTCCGGATATACCAATCAGAATTCCCTCGGTTCTCCCGAAGATTCTGCCATAAGTAAATGCGTCATCGTTTTCTACCAGAATGATCTCATCATAAATATCTGTATCTAATACCTTCGGAACAAACCCGGCACCGATACCCTGAATCTTATGCGGGCCTGATACACCCTTTGACAATACCGGAGAAGAAGCAGGTTCTACAGCAATTACCTTGACTTCAGGCTTCTTTTCTTTCAAGTATCTGCCAATGCCGGTAAGAGTACCTCCGGTACCAACACCAGCAATCACAATATCTGCCTCTCCATCCGTATCCTCGTAGATTTCCTTGCCGGTTGTCTTGTAATGTATCTCAGGATTTGCAGGATTATCAAACTGTCCGGGGATAAAACTCCCCGGTATCTCCTTGGCAAGTTCATCTGCTTTTGCGATTGCCCCAGGCATACCCTTGGCTCCTTCGGAAAGAACAACCTCCGCTCCGTAAGCCGCAAGAAGCTGTCTTCTCTCCACGCTCATCGTATCCGGCATGACCAGAATCAGCCGGTATCCTCTGGCAGCCGCAACACTTGCCAGACCTATACCGGTATTACCGGAAGTAGGTTCTATGATGACACCTCCGGGTTTAAGAATTCCTTTTTCTTCCGCATCGTCAAGCATCGCTTTCGCAATACGGTCTTTTACTGATCCGGCAGGATTCTTATATTCCAGTTTGACCAGTATTCTGGCTTTAAGATCATATTTCTTTTCAAGATTTCTTACTTCCAAAAGTGGTGTATTCCCAATCAATTGATCTGCAGATGTATAAATTTTAGACATATATCATTTCCTCCTTAAATTGTCTGTATGTGTCTTAAACTTAGATAAATACAACAGTCTCCGCAGATGCATGAAGAATCATTTCTTCCCATGAGATATCACCTCCTTGTAAAACAAAAGATCCGCCGCAATAATACGGCGGATCCAGAACTTCCCTGTAACAGAATGTGCATGAAAAACCGCCCGACATCAGTCAGGAAGACAACACACACTGTAAACAAAGTTAATATTCATTATCTATATACTGAATCTGTAAATCAAAGAAGTCAATCTCTATGAAATTTCTTAGTGTAATCCGTCATTCTTTCCCTGGCCTGGTTGCCACAAAAGGCTGCTGGTACGGCTCACTTTTGTGCGCACACGGACCTTCCCGCCACATATAGAAGAAATGTGCCAGAGGGAAGATATAATATCCATCCTGGAAATGATTGGTCACATCGTAAGGATCTGCCAGGATCAGCACATCGTCAAACGGATCTTCCGTACCACAGGTATCGATGCCGATGATCACCTGCCAATGTCCTGCCCAGTCAACCCAGTCTACCAGTACAGGTGTCTGATGATCGATACAGTCAATGACATAGCGCTCAAATTCTTTCGGATCAGTAAAACGAGTATCGGTACCTGCGTGGAAATCCACATCCCAACCGATCAGGTCAAAGAAGTCCGCGATATTCTCCACACTGGATCCTTTATCCGGTATACTTTCGATCAGCTGACTGATCACCATCTCATGATACTTTGTACGTCCAAACCAGTTCAGTACCATCAGACTATATGCGGCTCCGCAGGTGTATTCCGTAGTCTGCTGGTAAGTCCGGAAATGCGTAAGGATATGAAGAGTCTCATCACTCTCCATGTTGTAGTAATCATTAAACACATAATACCGGGAGTGAATGTGGTTTGTTTTACCCGCAAACGCAGAAGCACCAGCCTCATTCAGCCGTTCCGTGTATTGTTCGGGATAGGGGATTGCGTGAATTTCCGGTACGGAAGCGTTCTTGTGATCAGATTCTGCGGTCATATTTGTTCCTCCCGGTTAATCCTTCGGTTTCATGTAGAAGTGTCCGGCAATCTCTGTCGTATGAATGGAATTCACAAACGCGTGCGGATCGATCTTCCGTACTTCCGCAATCACTTTCTGCGTATCCGATACAGATACTACGGAGTATACGATCTGCCGTTCTTTATGTTCATGCGCACCCATACCATTGAGAAGGGTAGCTCCGTGATGACAAATCTCATGAATTCTGGAGGCGATTTCGTCACCTTTTTCGGTAACGATGATCAGTGTCTGTCTCTGGTAGTTCCGGTAGAGAAGATGTAATGTCTGTGTGGAAACGTACTGGAAGATAATGGAGTATAGTGCTTTATCCCAGCCGAACAACAAGCCTGCCGTAGCCAGGATGATCACATTAATGCCAAGCACGAAGTTAAAGGACTCGATCCCTTTCTTCTCCGAGAGATAGATTGCCAGAAAATCCGTACCGCCGGAAGTCGCATCAGCCCGCAGACATGTACTGATCACAGTACCGTTGATGATACCTCCGAAGATCGCAATCAACAGGATGTCATAGGTAATCACATACCCGGGAATCATATCCGTAAAGATACCGGTAAGAAAGATCATCAACAGGGAATACAGAGTAAACTTCTTCCCGATATAACGGAATCCGATATACACAGGAATCGCGTTCAGGATCAGGTTGATCACCGTATACGGAATCTCCAGAGAAAAAAACATCTGCGCTGAACGCTGCACCAGAATCGTCAATCCCGTCGCGCCTCCCGGGAATAAATCACCGGTACGTACAAACGTCTTGATATTCATCGCCATCAGGAATGCCGCAAAAACAATGGTCAGAATTCTTTTCCCGTCACTCTTCCATTCAAATTTCATGGTTGTCTTTTCCCCTTACTTCCGGTAATGCCCAGATGATCCTGTAGATGATCCTGCGGAATCCCGTATCACCGTTATCTGCCAGATCGATGGGATCTGCTTTCTGTTTTATATAATTGATCTTGAGATGAAATTTCTCCAGAAACACGCAAGTGTAGTACGCAGCCGCATGAAAATAGATCTCTGAGGCTACCTGTTGTTCGCTCATCCCTTCAATGGCTTTATCCTGCAGAATCTGTCGGGCTTTGTTCCGGCAGGTATCCTTGGACAAGTAAATATCACTCATCGGGATGGAATAGGTTTTCGGTATCTGCGGTTTCATCTTCGGTGAAAGTATTATCTCACAGAACAATGATATTGTATCCTTCAGAAGTACGAAATGTTCTGTTCTCTGGTATATAATATATCCGTAAAAATAAGTTATTATAGTATTGGTATATCGTACAGAAAAGGAAGGAACGTATATGAACAATCTGATTATCGGCAAAAACAACCAGGATGAACTGATTTCTCTGGATATGCCTTCTCTCACCGTGGTTACAGGAGATAAGTTATCCGGCAAAACATTCTTTATCCGTACAGCCGCAGGAAGGATCACTGACGGAAAGGTAATTCTTCTTACCAACAAACCGGATTCTTACCATGGCCTGGGAGAAACATTTATCCATGTCGACAAAGACAACACGACGATTGATGTACAGGAAAAGCTTACGATCATTGATCTTCTGGCTCTGTATGAGGATGATCCTGAACATCTCCTTGCCAAAGTAATGGACTCAGTCGCTGATTTTGTCCAGGAAGGAGATCTGGTCGTGGTGGATGAGATCTATCCGTATCTTCAGGATGACCGGAATAAATACAGCCTGCTGAAAATGGTGGAAGATGTACTTGGCGCAGGTGTTTCTGTCATTGTCACAACCAACCAGAACCAGTTGTTTATCGATGAAGGCACAGTAATTCTCGAAGATTGTGATAACTGTCTGATTCTCTTACAAAGTAAAGAGACAGCAGCAGCTCTGGCAGAGAAGTACGGCGCAGAACGTGGTAAATACGAACTGGAGCGTTACTATGATACGTTTGAGTTTGGCAAGGGTCTGTTGATCAAGAAAGACGGAGAGATCAATTTCATTGAGATCGGAGCTGCGTTATAAACGTATAGATAAACGGATATGAGAAAAGCAGTTACAGGCTTGATTCCTGTAACTGCTTTTTTTAGATTATCCCTTGATATGTACCTCACAACCGGATGTACAATCACTGATTTCTGATTCCGCACTGCCGGTGATGATTTCTGTACCAATCTTGTCGTGGAACCACTCCGAGAGATTCTCTGTATTCTTGTAGTAGGGGATGTCCTCATCTTTATCCGGAAGTAGTCTGGCAACGATCTCTCCCTGATCGATGATCACCACGGCAGGAGTATACTTGATCTCATCCTTCAGGATCGTATCTCCGGCTTTCACTCCCTCTAAAGAGAACGCGTAGATATCCACCAGACCGGCTTTCTCATACTCGGAGATTACAGGACTGAAGTCACGGCAGGACACACATCCCGGCAGGTAGATGAATAACGCAAACTGATCACCCTGAGAGACTTTCTGATTCAGTTCTTCAGCAGTAATCACAGGTATATCAGAGACGATCGGTGTATCACTTCCGGTGGTTTCGGGAACTTCACCGATCCTATGCAGATCACTGAATTCAATGTGATGATAGGGAAGTTTATGGAAATCGTGATAGACTTTTCCGTTTTCTTCGCGTTTGACATTGACAGCGTGTTCGCCTTCGTAGAACCAGAATCCCCCGGCATTATAGATATGATCCGCATTCCAGCCAAGCGATACCAGCATATTCTTGGTCATCCCGGCATATCCGCCGCCTCCGCACATCAGGATGATATTCTTGTCTTTCGGAAACAGGTATTCCAGGATCTCCATGGATTCATCATAGTTGGCGGTATAGCCATCCTCCGAGACGGTAAACAAGGTGTTGCCGGAATATCCTTCTCCTACTTCCGCGGGCAGACCTTCCACATTACACAGATAGGGGTAAGGCACGACCTCGAAGCCTTCCACGATTCCGGAGAGACAGGAATCTCCGCCAATCGCCTCATAGTTGGCTGTGTCCACCAACATACGCATATCTCTGTAGATCGTATCTTCACGTCCAAGATACTGGTCGATCGTACTTTCGTTGATATTCTTGTCTATGCCGAATTGTTCGCCGCGGATTCCGGGTTCTAACTCCGGAGAAGGCAGGGCAGGCAGGGAAGCCGGCTGTGCTGTGCATCCGCTCAGGAAGATCCCTCCCGCAAGGAATATGTTCAGGAATGTCTTTTTCATTTCAGTTCCTCCGTAAATCTGAATATATGGGTTTATTATAAGCCCTAATCGTTATAATGAAACATCTTTGACTCATTCTTAATCATCTCGGTATGAATGTTCATCAGTGTGATTGTCAGGGGATCCAGCAGTTCAAAATCCGCAGGCAGATTGGTCATAATCACCAGCATATACGGATGATCCCCTTCGTAGACAATACCGGCATCGGATGTGGCGAAGTATTCCTCAATATCTTCATACCATCCTGCCTTGGTACGGGTATTTTCTCCCGGTTCCGCATTACTGTGAATGGAAGAGATATACGGAGATTCGTAGAGTTCACTTAGTTTCTGTCCGGTTTCATTCTCGATAAACCAGTAGTAGTTTACCGCCCACAACCGTGCGTTTTCCATCGTTGTCTGGTTAATGTACATGTTTGCGGCGATATCCTTGCGTACACCGGCTTTCTCACACCAGTGATCCAGGACGTGAATACCGTACGTTACCGCCATTTTGAAATAAGTATCGTTATCCGACCAGACCAGAAGATTCAGGAGATCATTGTAACGGGTTTTGAATAATTCAGGATAAGTATCCACAAGACTTGCGGCGAAGTGCGCCTTGATCGTACTGGCAGGATAAAACAACTGTTCGGTATTGTAGGAGAGATACTGCCCGTGCCGGAGATCCAGAAGGATAAAACCCAGAGAACCCTCTTCCTCAATAGCCCGGATATTCTTTCGCAGCAACATCTTTCCCACCGCAGGAATATGTACGTTCGTCTTGATCGTTTCCCCGGTCACAGAGCACTGTTCGAGATCCTGCAGGGTTTCTTCCAGGGTAGTGTGTTCCGGCAGGGGAAGATATACTTTACTCTCTGAACCTGTGAGGGTTTCCTGTTTCAGGGTGTCTTCCGTAAAAAGAATTGCCGGTTTTGTGTAGTACTGCACGATCGTACGGGTGATTCCTGCGCACAAAATACACTCCGCAATCACCAGACACCAGATCAATGTTTTAACTTTCTTCTCCAACTCCTGAAAAAACATATTCCTATCATACAACAAAACGTGGAAAACGTATGCGTCTCTTCAACAGAGTTGCAGGTTTCAGGGACGCTAAGATTTTCAATATGGTATAGTAATAATAACGGAGGTATAGTGTGTTATCATTGACAGATCTGCAGTATTTTCTGCGTATCGCGGAGCTGCAAAATATGACAAAAGCCGCAGAAGAACTGCATGTGGCTCAGCCGGCGCTTTCACGTTCTGTAAAGAACCTGGAAAGAGAACTGGGGCATCCTTTGTTTGAGAGAATCAAGGGAAACCGTATCCAGATCAATGAATTTGGTCTGACCGTATACCGGTGGACACAGACGATCCTCAAAGATATAGATGAAATGCACGGAGAATTGGAAGATATCTCTACAGGCGGCAGCTCACGGATCCGTTTTGCGGTATGCGCAGGATCACCGGTGATTGCCGGATTTATGGAAGACTACATGAAGCTGGATCCAAGTGCCCGCTTTGAAAGTGTTCTGAGACCTGGAGAATCGGAATGGGATCTGATGATCCATGAGGCAATCGATGAAATTCATGAGGAATATACGGTCAAACTGATGGAAGAACGAATTCTTGTTTCCATGGCAAAAGACCATCCTCTGGCAGCGAAAGAAACAATAACCATAGAAGACCTGCGGGAATGTTCATTTGTCATGCTGGATCAGAGTAAGAATCTTCGTAAATCCGTAGATGAATTTCTGGAAAAGGTCGGAATCACACCAAAAATCATCATTCTGGCAGATTCTCCGCATACAATGCATATACGCACAAATGACGGGACCGGTGTATGTCTTATGCCGGAGTATACTTGGCCGTTTGCCGGTTATGAGAATACGATTCGAAAGCCCATAGCGGATACAGATGTTAAACTGTCTGTCTATCTGACTTGGAACACAAAAGAAAAGCCTAATCCGGCAACGGTAGCTTTCGGGAATTATCTCCAGAATCATTTCCGGGAGATTATGAAAGATTCCGGGCGATAACAAATATGTTATAGCCCTATAGACAACTGATATTGTTCAAAAAGAAATCCTTTTGTTAGGATTTTTTTGTAACAGAAGATGAGACGCCCGGCCGGCACAAATTCATGTTCAAAAAAACCCAAGAGGAGGAAAAGAAAACAAATGAAGAAATCTCTTAGAAAGGTATTTGCAGGACTTCTTGCGGCAGGTTTGCTGGCAGGATGTTCAGGCAATGGCGGAGGCACTCCCGCAACATCAACACCGTCTGAAACGAAAGAACCTGAACAGACGCAGGAAGCTGCCCCGGCAGGCGACGCGATCGAAATTCTAAAAAATATGGAGACTCTGACCGTACCGACACCGAAAGGGACGAAAAAAGGAAACGTCACGATGGGACCGGATTCCGACAAGAAGACGATGGTAGCGTCCGGAGCAATGACCTTTGAGACTCTCGATCCGTTCTTTATCAACGGTATCGAAGGCATGCGTATCGGCAGTGTTTATTTAGATAAGATGTGGGTCACAGCCGTAGGAGAGCCTAATGAAATCGGTATCCTGGTCAAGGAATGGTCGATCGAAGATGATAATATGACGATCGACTGGGAGATCTACGATAATATCTACGACTTTGAAGGCAATCATATCACAGCCCAGGATCTGCAGTGGTTCTATGACAAGTATATCGAGACAAGAGCTATGGCGAACCTGACAGACTTCCACGCGACCGGAGAATTTACCGGACAGCTGACACTGAAGAATCCGTATTACCCCGGGTTCCTTGCGAACGCGACAGGCTCAATCGTAGCGATCAGCCAGGCGGAATACGAAAAGAATCCGGACCGTTTCCGTAATGATCCGGTAGGTACAGGACAGTACAGATGTATCGACTTCAAGTCCGGTGCGACAGCGACATTCATGCAGACCTACAACTGGTGGGGAGATCCCGAGAAACTTCCTGGACATCTGAAGGCAAACGTCGACGTGGTACGTTATGATGTCATCCTCGAACAGCAGCAGATCCAGACCGCCCTGGAGACCAACACGATCCAGGTCTATGACATCAGCGCATCCACAGCGGAAGACTTCATCAACGAGAACGGATCCGTCAAGGTTCTGAAGTATCCGTGCTCCTGGCCGGTATTATTGACACTGAACTCCGCACCAGGCGCAGTCTTTGAAAACAATCCGACACTTCGTCACGCGATCGCCTATGCCATCGACTATGACGCGCTGGCACTTGCGGCCACAAAGGGCACAGGAACAGGCATGACCACATTCGGTTATGAAGGACTTGTCGGCTACAACAAGGAATGGGAGAAACCGGGCAATCATATCGAATATGATCCGGAAAAGGCAGCGCAGTTACTGGAAGAAGCCGGATATAAGCCGGGAGAACTGAAGCTTCGCTTTATCACCAACCAGAACTCTGAAGCGAACCTGGTCATCCAGGCATCCCTGGCAGCGATCGGTGTAGACTTCGAGATCAACGTCATGGATGAAGTACAGTATCTTGACGCAAGATTCGCAGCTGTACAGAACGAATGGGATGTATGCGGATACGCAATGAGCCCGAACGGTTTCCTGATGAACGGATTCTATATGTTGTGTGATGTCACACGTCTGGCGACAGGCGCAGCGTACGGCAATAAGGACCAGGAACTTCATGACCTGATGATGGACGCGTTATATGACCAGACACAGGAAAAGATCGACAAGGTCTACTACGCATTGGAAGACAAGATGTACTATGTGCCTGAATATCAGTACAACAACTGGGTAGGCGCATACGAGAAGATCGAAGCCGGCTATCCGGAAACAGGTTTCAAGGTATATCCGCAGTCCTGTATCTTCGCGGATGACTACGACGTCTTCTA
>JAFWFE010000073.1 GCA_017512555.1 Solobacterium sp.
AGTCAAAGCGTGTTCAGGAGAAGTGCGGTTTTCATTATCATCATACGGCCTATAATGTGCCCTGTGCCATAGAGGGCGTTCTCCGAACGGAACACCTAACATGCCTTTCCAAAGAGGAATGGCAGTCTGTCAGATAACTTCGGATTTATCTGGAAGGAAAGAAATTATGTCACATGAGCAAGAGAAAAAAGTAATCGAACAATATACCGGCTTTCACGAGAGGAATCGTCTGACCTATTCAAAGGCAAACGAAACCGAGTTCATCGTAACCATGCACTACTTGCACAAATTTCTTCCTCCAAACGCTAAGATTGCTGATATCGGAGCGGGCGGCGGTACCTACACGAAAGCACTGGCTGATGAAGGTTACCTTGTGGATGCAGTAGAACTCACCCCTCGATATGTTGAAGAAATGAAGACTCTGTTTACCGGCAGCAGTCAAGTGAGAGTATTTGAAGGAAATGCCAAAGACCTGTCTTTCCTGAACGAGGATGCCTATGATATTGTCCTGCTCATGGGGCCTGTATACAGTCTGAAAGATTTTGAAGAACGGAAGCTTGCCTGTGCCGAAGCACTGCGGATTGCAAAGCCCGGCGGTGTGGTTTTCATCGCCTTCTGCCTGCAGGATGCAGGACTGATCCACGAAATCTTCATGAGTGAAAACCCTGCAATAGAGATCGCAACGATCGGTTATGACAGAGAGACCGCTCTCGTGACTGAAAACACGGGATCTTCAAGAATTCTGGATACGATAATGGCCGTGGACGAGCTGATCAACGCTGTCTGCCAGGAAAACAGCGCAGGCAAAGTCTGCAGATTTTCTCAGGATGGTATCTCCCAGATTATCAGCGGATCTGTAAACTCGATGAATGAAGCATCCTACAAAGAATGGATCCAATATCTGATCGCGACTGCAGAAAGACCTGATTTAATGGGTTTCTCTGACCATATCGTCCAGGTATTGGAAAAGAGATAAATTCTCATTTGTGGAGGCTTGAGGTTTTCAGATGGAGAAACTGACAGAAAATATGATTCGTTGGGCTGAAAGCAAACTTGGCAGCACAGAGTATGCCGGCTGGTGTCTTTCGTTTATCGAAGATGCACTTGAAATCAGCAATCATATCGAAATATTCGGCGAAGATTCCGCAAAGGAATCTTATGAGATGTACAAGGATGCGCTGCAGGGCGGAGTGCCGGAACGAGGGGCGTTCGTATTCTATGACTGTCTGTGTCCAAGCGAAAACGGTCTGGTCAACTGTGGACATTGTGGCATCAGTCTCGGGGATGGCCGGGTGATCCATGCGTGGGACATGGTCCGAATCGATGACTATCTGGCAATAGAAAAGCTGACTGCGCTGACCGGAGATCATCCGGATTACCTTGGCTGGGTGGCACTCGAACGTGTACTGAATCAAAAACCGTAAGTGTTATTTCACAAATTCAAACTTGTGGAGGTAATGTATGATTTGCTTTTTGACCAGCAGAATTGACGTCCCTGATACAGGAGAGCTAAATCCTGCCAACCGCTTTATTGACGAACTGAGGATACACTTCCCGAGCCCTTGTCAGGCCTTGGATATTTGTTCTGATCCAAATGGTTGGGATAAAACGGACTTATATGCTTCTCTGACAAAGAAAATGTTCGAAGAAGCGGGTTTTACGTTTAAACGCTTTTATACCTTGGACAGCAGAAATGAACATCTGGCCGCCGAGCTTGTACGGGAATCAAATCTCTTGATTCTTTCAGGCGGACATGTGCCGACACAGAATCACTTTTTCGATAAGATTCACCTTCGCGGTTTGCTGAAAGCCTATAAGGGCATGATCATTGGAATAAGCGCGGGAAGTATGAACAGCGCCAATGTAGTATACGCTCAGCCTGAAGAAGCTGGAGAGGCTCTCAATCCTGCGTATCAAAGATTTTTAACCGGACTGAATCTGACAACAACAAATCTGCTTCCTCATTATCAGGAAAACAAGGATGATGTATTGGATGGGTTAAGAATCTATGAGGATATCGCTTGTCCTGACAGTATCGGAAAGACTTTTTATGCAATCCCGGACGGTAGTTATCTGTTTATAGATGCGTGTAAAAAAGAAGAATTACGAGGAGAAGCATATATGATACGAGATGGATTTATTAAGCAAGTTTCATCTCGCGGTGAAGTCGTTTCTCTCTAGTAAATTCATGTTTATTGAACTGAAAACATGATTACCAGGCGGAGTTTATGCTCCGCCTGATGATTCGTCAATAGTACAGGGATTCCCGGCCATCCGCCTGGCAAGTACCTCAAATACAGAAGTTTTGATAGTGTCCGGAGCCTTTTTTACATAACTGTAATCCGAAGTTCACCAGGCATCTTTTTTGTGATAGTTCCGGTATAAATTATGAGTGTTGTGTAACAGGAAGGTATCTTGATGATCAGGGGTCAAAGAATACATAATATAGGTAGAAAGTACAGGCTGAACTTATGAATAAGAAACTAATTACTGCGTTCTCTGCAGGTGCTGTAACCGCATCTGTCACAACCTTCTTTGTCCTCGGGAATACTTTTCTTAATTCTGCCTTGAATACAGATCGTTTAAAGAAGAAAGGGAATAAGACATTACGGAAGAATACGGTTGTTGAAGAGTTACCGGAGTATACCCCGGGGATCCGGTGTCAGGATCCTGGGAAGTGGTCGGATGACAGCGCGAACTATACCGACGTCTATGTGAAAGAGGAGAATTTGTTATTGCACAGCCGTCTCTACCGGAATAAGTCTCATACGTATGTCGTATTTCACTACGGGTATACGTCCAACCTGACGACGACAGGACCGATCGTACATATGTTGTATACCCGCGGATATAACGTACTGGCAATTGAACCAAGAGGACATGGCTTGTCTCAGGGAAAGTTTACCTCCATGGGCTGGTATGAGAAAGATGATGTGGTCCGCTGGATCCGGTATATCAACAGTATTGATCCCAAGGCGAAGATCGTCCTCTACGGGGTATCCATGGGGGCTGCGACAGTGATGCTTACACTGGGTGAAGAATTGCCGGATAACGTGATCT
Source organism: Solobacterium sp. (assembly GCA_017512555.1). Lineage (GTDB taxonomy): Bacteria > Bacillota_I > Bacilli_A > Erysipelotrichales > Erysipelotrichaceae > Bulleidia. The sequence continues at coordinate 3,061 of JAFWFE010000073.1, forward strand.
GCGCGGTTGAAGACTGCGGGTATTCCAGTCTCTGGGATGAATATGTATACCAGTGCCGTACTACTGTACATTGTCCGGTATTTGTGTTGTTTGCGGCAGATCTGGTTACCAGGATGAAACTGGGTTTTTCCTACTTTGATGTGAATTGCACCAAGGCACTGAAGAACAATAAGAAGCCGGTATTGTTTATCCACGGTACCGAAGATACCTTTGTGCCGTTTGAGATGATGCTGAAAAACTACAACGCTACGGCCGGGGAGAAAGAGATGTTAGTGATCCCGGATGCTGTACATGCACGCTGCAGTTCCAAGGATCCGGAGAAATACTGGACAACTTTCTTTGCCTTTATCGACAAATATCTGCGTAAGTAGAAGACAACCATCTGGAGAAAACAATGAAAGAACGAATAATCTTAGCACCGGGAATCCATGGTACAGAGCTGATCCGGAATCTGGCTCTGCAGGGTGTTCCCAGTTTCAATGTCAAAGTATGCGGAGCCGCGGAACTGGCGCGCATGGCTTTACTGCGGTCGGGAATACCAGTACAGGGGGAGTTTATCAACAGCCGCGAAGAAACCGCGTATGTTGCTAAGGCAATCAAGGGAGAGACATACTTCGGACGTCCGACATACCAGGATATCCGCAGTCTAACGGATGCCATACGGCGTATGCGCAGTCTTGTGACGGTACCGGAAGAAGAACCGGAGATCACCCGGATCATGAGCCAGGGAATCTTTACGGAGAAGAACCAGGCAATTCTCTCGGTATACCGGAAATATCTGCAATATACCTCTGAAGATCACACTGTAGACCGTATTTCGCTGATCCGTCAGGCAATCGCGCAGGCAGAACGCATGGACGCAGAGTATATCATCCTGGAAGAGTACCCGCTGAATCCCCTGGAACAGGCGCTTCTGGATCATTTATCCGGAGGTCAGGTCACATCCATGGATATGATCTCCCTGTTTAACACAGAGAAGAAACCGGTAAAACTCAGCTGTATACGGAACTGTTACGGAGCTTCCAATGAAGTAGAGATGATCCTGACGGATATCTATGCGAATAAACAGCTGGATCAGTGTACGGTAGCGGTTGCGGATAATACTACGTATGGACAGTTATTCTTTGACTATGCGTTACTACATGATCTGCCGGTGACGATCGGCTGCGGTATACCCATCATCAATTCCAATCCGGCCAAGCTGGTGGTTCTCTACTATCAGTGGATGACCCAGGGCTTTTTCAGCGCTGCGTCTGTAGAAGAGATGCTTGACAGTCCGGTCTTTGACCAGGAAAAGCTCTATGAGTTATTCCCGGAAGTACCGTATTTCAGCCAGAGAGTATTCCGGGATATCCTCGGCAGTATCCGCTTTACCGATGACCGGGAAACCAACGAGAAACGCTTAAACGACTATATCCGGGCACTTGCGGAAGAGGAAGAGATTGCGGAACAGACAGACCTGAAAGACGCCGCAGACCTGAAGAAAAAGGAACGCTGTATCCCTGCCTTGAGGGTGATGGCGGAAGAACTGGCATTACCTCCGGAAGAATTCATCATGAAATACACGCGGATACGTAAAGACACCGGAACACATGCCGGCAGATTACTGATGTCCCTGGACAGCGCTGCCGTGAAAGCAATCTACGAAGAACTGAAAGTGATCCGGAATTCCGGGGTGGAACAGGACAAGGAAGATATTTTGCGCGATGTATTGAAACTGAGTGTCTCTGCGTCACAGAGTGAGGAAGGCAGGATCTTTGTGACAGGAATCAACGGGGCTCCGGCATGTATGCGTAAGAATCTGTATATCGCAGGTTTATCCGCGTCCAAGTATCCCGGTTCACCGAAAGAAGATTATCTGTTGCTGGATGAAGACCTGAAGTTATTCGGAGAGAAGGCTCTGGAGATGACCTCCGAAGGAAGGATCGCGAGAAAGAAAGAACGTCTGTATTCTCTGGTACGCCTGGCGTCTTCGCTTGAGACAAACGTCTATCTGTCCTATTCCGGGTTAAATGTATCGGAACTAAAGAAGGATAATCCTTCCTCCCTGATCTTTGAGATATTCCGTGAAGAACACGGTGTAAATACGACAGCCAAAGAACTGGAGGAACAGATCCGGAAAGTGGATTACTTTGAACCATCCATCTCCGTAACCAGAAATATCGGTAAAGCCTATAACCAGGGAAAGATCATCCTGCCGAAACCTCCTCTGCCGGCACCGGAGACAGAAACCGGATGGAATCTGGACAAAGCGTATTCGCCTACAGCGCTGGGTACGTTCTTTGACTGCCCGAGAAGGTTTATGCTCAGGTATATCCTGGGAATTCCGGAGCCGGACGATGACAAGCCGTTTGAGGTGATCAGCGCAGCCGCATCAGGGACTCTGGCTCATACATTGATGGAGAATCTCGGCAGTACCTGGATGAGTCCGGAGGAATTCCGGGAACTTTCAGCAGAATACTTTGACCGGTATATTGCGGAGAATCCGCCGCTGATCAAAGACAGTGTTCCGGCAGTACGTGAAGAATTCCTGGAGATGATGCGTACAGCGTATGACATGGACCCTCATCGTATCGTTGTCCTGGATGAGGAAGATATTCACTGTACACACGAGAGCGGTGTAAAGATTCACGGGTATCCCGACCGGGTGGAGAAACTGGAAGACGGAAGTGTCCTGATCGTGGATTTCAAGACCGGAAGACAGGTTGTTCATGTGCAGGATGATATCAGCACATGTTTACAGATCGTAATCTACGCGTATCTGATGGAACAGAAGGGATTTATCGTATCCGGCGGGGAATTCCGGTATATCCGTAACGGAGAGACTGTCTCCTGCAGGTATGACGCAGAGATGAAGGGAGAATTGCTGGGAATGTTACAGGTATTCCGTGATCATATGATTGCGGGTGATTTCCCTGTGGCTCAGCCGGAGGAAGACAACGATCCGTGTAAGTATTGTAAGTTTGCCAAAGTATGCGGAAAGGAAACGGAAGGAGTGATAAACGATGAATAATATTGGAACAGACCATGATACGAATTCCAGAAATCTCATCGTTTCTGAGATTCATCAGAACTTCTTCGTGGAAGCCGGTGCCGGTTCCGGAAAGACTACCATGCTGGTCAGCCGTATGGTTGCGATGGTGGAAGAAGGAATCGATATCCGCAAGATCTGCGCAATTACGTTTACCAAGGCAGCCGCAGCGGAATTCTACGAGAGATTCCAGAAACTCCTGATTGAACGCAGTAATCCGGATTATGTGTGGGTCGATACCGGACATGCCGGGCAGTTACCTGAACCAACTCCTGAGACAAGGCGTCTGTGCGCGCAGGCTCTGCAGGATATCGACCTGTGCTTCATGGGTACGATTGATTCTTTCTGCAGTATGGTGTTGTCTGAACACCCCTCTGAGGCGCATATTCCTTCGGATGCTACGATCGTATCTGACCAGGAAGCTGAAGTCTTCTACAAGCAGATGTATGTAAAGATCTGTTCCGGGGAATACGGGGAGAATCTTGCGGAGATGTCCAGGATGTTCCGGGCATTTCACCGGAATGCGGAAGATGTATTCGTTGAAGGGGAAACCGTGATCATGGGGAACCGGAACGTGTACTTTCATTATCCGCGGACAGAATATACCGATATCGATAGAGAGTTTGCGGAAGATCGGCAGGAAGTGCTCCATGCGCTGGAATGTCTGATCGCTCATCCTGAACTGAAAGAAGAGGGAAAGAAGGACAGTCGGGAAGCCTGGGAAAATATCCAGAATATCTATAAGACGTTGCGTAAGACTTGGAGTTATAACATCTCCGGGATTTTGTATGCCCTGAAACAGTTTGGCAATCTGCGTGTAAAGAAAGATGCGTTAGATGACTACGGTCCTTCTTTAGGAGGATTATTCGTGCCGGGAGGCAGTAAGGGTAAGTGGCTGGAATGCAATGTCTGTGCGGAAAAGGGTGTGTATACCCGGCTGATCGATCTGCGTTACAGTGTATCGATGACCTTCCTGCAGGAATGTGTGCCGGTACTGGAGAAAGCCATGCGGGATAAAGGATATATGACTTTCTTTGATTGTCTGTACTACCTGCGGAATATGTTAAGAGATGACGCGGAGGCTGAAGGAAAACTGATCCGGTATATCTATGACCGGCATAGTTACTTCCTGATTGATGAATTCCAGGATACCAATCCCATGCAGGCAGAGATCTTCTTCTACCTGTCCAGTGAACATCCGGTGCCGCAGTGGTATGACTGTGTGCCAAGACAGGGGTCGTTATTTATTGTCGGTGATCCCAAGCAGTCGATCTACCGCTTCCGCAGTGCGGATGTCGCGTCATTCCTGCGGGTCAAAGAATTGTTTGAGAAATGCGGCGGAGAGATTCTCAGCCTGTCCAGGAACTTCCGTTCCACGAGAGAAGTATGCCGGTATTTTAACCGTGTATTTACCGACTTATTACCGGAACAGACCATAAACCAGAGTAAGTACGAAGAGATACCGCTGACGGATAAAACAACAAAGGATTTCCAGGGAATCTATACCTATACGGCTTATACAGGAAAAGCTATAGAAGAACACTCGGATGAGACCGATCCCCTGCAGATCGGCCGGATCATCGATACCCTGGTGGATAACGAGAAGTACACGATCACCACAAAAGAAGACAAGATACCCCGGAAGATCCGCTATAGTGACATCATGGTCATTACCTACGGCAAGAATAAGCTTGGTCCGATCATGGATGCTCTGGATGCCAGGGGAATCCCGGTCAAGGTGGAAGGCAAGGTACTATTCAATGCCAACGAAGCCCTGCAGGAAACCTACAAGATCTATGCGGCTGCCGCGGATGCGGATGATGAGATCGCCCTGTACGGAGCTCTTACAGGGAAACTGATCGGTCTCTCCAAGGAAGAGATCATACGGTACAAGGATAACGGAGGAATCGTATCTCTGCGGGCGGAATTCAATCCGGAAGTCTGTCAGGACAATACAACGTTACACGTCGCCGAAAAGATCACAGCGTTAAGAGACCTCTGTCAGAAAGCGCAGAAACTATCTCCTGCGGCCCTGTTTACCAGGGTCATGGAAGAATACCGGATCTACGAGACTGTGGAAGCGGATAATCTGGAAGTGATTTGTTATACGCTGGAATTACTGCGTGATGCGGAACGCTCCGGGGAGGTGGTTTCCCTGAAAAACGGCAGTGCGTATATCACCGACCTGCTGGCAGACATGTCAGACAAAGAAAGATGCCTGAGCCTGAATGACACGCTGGATGCTGTACATATGGCAAATCTGCACAAGGTCAAGGGACTGGAAGCGCCGGTGGTCATCCTTGCGGCCTCTCCCACGTTTAACCGGGCGAATGAGATCCGCATCGTCCACGGGGAAAGAACCGAAGGATATCTATTCTCTCTGCCGAGAAGAAATGCGAACGGAAGTTACTTTGAGACCAAGTTATACGAAGAACAGAAAGAGGAAGAGAAAGAAGCTTCCAAGGCAGAAGTACAGAGGCTCATCTACGTGGCAGCCACGAGAGCCCGCAATACCCTGATCCTCTGTGACAGTATCGGAGCGAAAGACAGGCATGATTCAGTCTGGAATCCGATCATGAAGGAGTACGGGCTGCCGGATTTCTTCCGCTATATAACCAGGGAAGATGTCCGTGAACAGGAGATTCCGGAAACAGAAAATGCCGCAGAACTCTACGAGACAGCAGAAAAAGAGAGCGCCTTGAATAACCACCACGCGGAAAGAGCCACGTACCATATCGCAAACCCCAGCCGTCAGACTATCTCTTCCAAGATGAAAGATTCACAGGAGATCATCGTGTCTGAGGATACAGAGGAACTATCCGGTGTACATCGTTTCCCGGCATTGCTTGGGTCCATGACACATAAGCTGATGGAAATGCTGGTGGTGACAAAGAACAGGATCAGTATAGAGGTCGCTGTCGCAGAGATCCTGGGAGAATACCTGACAGAAGAAACCAGACCATACGAGGAAGACCTTGCCGATGCTTTGCGAAGTGTAGCGCAGAAGATGCGTACAGGAGGATATCTCCAGGATAACGGTCTGCCTCAGGATATGTTAAACACACTGTTACAGGCAGAAGAGGTCTATTGTGAAGTTCCGTTCAGCTATACCGATGTCACAAGAAAGGGAAATACTCTCTGGAACGGTGTCATGGACGTAATCTACTGTACAGAAGGAAAGTGGCATATCCTGGACTACAAGACGAATGCGGACGGCAGTGATCTGGACCAGAGATATCTGGCACAGATGTCTGCGTATACCAAGGCATTCAGGATGATCACCGGGGAAGAAGCGGATGCCCTGACCTATCATATCGATATCTGAGTTGTGAATATACTATGAAGAACAGGAGCACGGAATCTTCTGTTGTCTATGATAAAATTTAATCAGGAGGTAGTTATGGAAGTACGGAAAAAACTGGGATTTGGTCTGATGCGCCTGCCTCGTACAGATGGTCAGATCGATATTGAGCAGTGTAAGGCACTGGCAGATACATTCCTGGCGAACGGGTATACCTACTTTGATACAGCGTATGCCTACGCAGGATCTGAAGAAGCGTTCAAGGAGTTTGTGGTCAAACGTTACCCCAGAGATAGTTATACGATCGCATCCAAGATGGCCGGGTGGATGTTAAGAGAAGATTTCGGACCGGAGAAGATGTTCCAAACCTCTCTGGAACGCACCGGCGCAGGATACTTTGACTATTATCTTCTGCATTCTCTGCAGCCGTCCCGTGTAGGTTTCTATGATAAGTACGGATGCTGGGAATTCTGCCGGAAGATGAAAGAAGAAGGAAAGATCCGTAACCTGGGCTTCTCCTATCATGGAGCACCCGATCTTCTGGAAGAATTACTAACGGAACACCCGGAGGTGGATTTCGTCCAGTTACAGATCAATTACGTAGACTGGGAGAGCGAAGTAATCTGGTCCGGAGAGAATTACCGGGTATGTGAAAGACACGGAAAAGATATCGTGGTCATGGAGCCGATCAAGGGTGGTTTCCTGGCCAATATCCGTCCGGAATATGCGAAGATCTATAGTGATATCGATCCGGAGAACACACCGGCATCCATGGCTCTGCGCTTTGTCGGCAGTCTGCCCAGAGTCAAGGTGATCCTGTCCGGAATGAACGCCATGGAACAGATGACAGAGAACACCAGAATATTCAATGAATTCAAACCTTTGAGTGAAGAAGAGAAAGCAGCGATTGTGGAAGTCACGGAGAAGATCCTTTCCGTTCCCAACATTCCTTGTACAGCCTGTAGATACTGTACCAAGGGATGCCCAATGGGAATCAACATCCCCGAGATCTTCAAGGCATATAACATGTATCTGACGTTTGGAGAACATAACCGTCCCCACCTGTACTACGGAGGATTGCTGGATACCAACAGTACGAATAAAGCATCTGCGTGTATCGGCTGCGGACAGTGTGAAGGCGCATGTCCTCAGCATATCCAGATCATAGAGAAACTGAAGGAAAGCTCTGCGTATCTTGACAAGTAACCAGGGATAAAACCAGTGAAAAAAAGCCATAGATATCTTCGGATTACATGGCTTTTCTTTTCCCTGGATAACATGATACGCTATTCACCACCCTGGTATTTCAGTTATATAATCTTGGTAAATACTACAGGATCAACATGGTCAACAGGGAGGAGCACACATGAAAAAACTGATCACACTGATATTGACCATGATGATGCTTGCGGGGAGTATTGCGGGTAGGCTCCTGCCGGTATATGCCGAGGATGAGGAAACCCCCGGAGAAGAGACCCAGAACGTTGAAGAAATAACGGAAGAACCGGAGACCTCGGAAATACCAGAAGAGGAAGAAGAACCTGAACCAGCCCTGAACGAAGAAACACTCAGTTGGACATTGAGATATGAACTTGGGGAAGACAGTTACTACCCAGATGAACGCACTCTGGAAGATACAGTCAATAATAGTAATCCGGAAGCGGTATTTACCCTGTTCGGGGATTTTCCTATAAGAGAAGGATATACGGGAGACGGATGGAAAGTCTGGCTTGAGGATGATCCGGATCATGGGATTACCTGTGAAGCCGGGGAGACGATTGACCCGGCACAATTCTCCGAAACCGGCGGTGTGATCATTGCGGAACCGTTATGGCTGAAACTGTTTACGGTCACCGTAATCTATGAACTGAACTGTGCAGACGCGCATCTGGAAGAACCCTATAATGAAACAAATCAGATTCTGTTTGAAGACCAGACCAGAAAATCTTTTGATATCCGTATACAGGCTTCGGCAGAAGGAAAGATCTTTACGGGGTGGACGGAAGAAATTGATTCAGGAATACTTCTCAATGACGAAGAATCTATAGGGAATCTCGCAGACAAGATTATCGAAGAGAATCTGACAGAGATTACCTTGTACGGTGTCTGGGAAGACGCTGAGCCGGATATTCCTGAAGAAGAAAAGAAGTACCATGTGATCTACAGGTCAACGACCACAGACTGTGCATTTCCTGACACAAATACGTATGAGTGGGAACAGGGTCTCTATACTCAACAGGAGTATGGTCCTGAGGAAGAAGTGGTGATCGGGCAGGAAGTGACCCGTACAGGCTACACACTGGCCGGCTGGGCGTTGTCTCCGGAAGAAGCGGATGCCGGAGTCATTGCGTACCATAACGGAGATGAACCGGGCAAGATCTTTGAGAATACAGACCAGGACCTGATTCTTTACACGGTGTGGGAAGCACAGGAAATCTATACACTGCGTTGTTATGTCAATAAAGGTGTTATGGAGGATACTCCCGCAAACAAGAAGGGATATGCCGTAAAGAAGATCACTGTCGAAGAATTTGATACGATTGTAATCACCAGGAACGGATATGACTTTGCGGGATGGTTTGCGGATTCCAAGTTCAAGACACCGGTTACGGCGGATACCTTCAGGGAAGATCCGAAGAGTATGAAACTATACGCGAAGTGGACCGCAAAGAAGTATAAGATCTATCTAAACCTGAATGACGAAGGAAAAACAGACGCGGTCATTACCGGTGCCGACCTGGTCAGTGATGAAGCGTATGACGCGGTGAAAGACGGTTTTACCTACAACAAGACACAGAAACTGACACCGAAAGCCAAGGCCCCGGGATATACCTTCCTCGGATGGTCACCCGATCCGCAGGCGGATACCGCGAAGTATAAAGCGGGAGAGACGTATAAGAACTATTCCAAAGACGGAGAAGATGTGACTCTCTATGCAGTATGGAAGCTCAGAACGTATAAGCTGAAGATCTATGTCAAGGGCGGTACATACGGGGATGTCTCCGCATTAGGACTGAGGACCGTAAAGGTCAAAAACGGTGTCGTCAACACAACATATACAGCAGAAGACAAGAGACAACTGATGTATGTACTCCTTCCGATGATGAACAGTGAGAGTACTCCGGAATATGCAGGCTTTTTCACCAGGTCGGGATATACCTTTGAAGGCTGGTACAAGGATAAAGACCGAAAGAATAAGATCACCGGTGATGCGGAATTCCAGGACCTGAAGAATTACCGTGTTTATGCCAAATGGACAGGTGTACAATATACGATCCGGCTGAATGCCAACGGTTTAGATGCTTACCTTAAGGATGAACAGGGAAGCCGGGTAAGTTCAATGGACAAGACAGTCACCTACAACAAGCAGACAAAGATCACGAATGTCCCGGTAAGAGAAGGATATACCTTCCTTGGCTGGTCTCTGAATCCGGAAACAACCACAAAGACCGGAGTAAAATACACCAAAGACAACAAGTATAAGAAATTCGGACAGAAGATCCCTGAGACAGGGGATATCGTAGAACTCTATGCGGTCTGGCAGAGAAAAAAAGGGACTCTGGCAAGCGGACTGAATTACATTACCTATAACGGAATAAAGCTCGCTGTATACAGGGCACCGGAAGGGTATTCCCTGCAGATGTTGTCGGCAGGAGAGGGGAATCTGATGAGTATTAAGTACTTTGATGATCCGAATCTGATCATCACCGCAGCCGTAAATGCGAATTACTTCCAGATGAGACAGGATACAGCCGATCCGTACGGTACACACTACGGTGTGGAACAGACCTACAACGGTGTGGATCTGGCGCCCAAACAAAGCGGTCTGATCAGTTACTACCAGAAGAATGACGGGGAGACCGGCTGGACGAGGAGTGACCAGTATTACCTGCAGAACAGTGATGTGATTTTCGCCTGTACACCGTATTCTGTACTGAGACATCACGGAAAGAGCGTAAACGCGCGCAGCTACGCACTCATGAACAAGGAGAATACCGCGGCTTTCCAGACCATGGTGATGCGGGTCAACGGCGTATGGTGTCTGGTTGTCAGCCGGACACCGACATATCCGAGAACTATGATGAAATACGCCGAGTCACAGAACGCCGAAGAAGCGATTCTCATGGACGGAGGCGGTAGTACGCAGATGATGGCTTACACGGATGGGATGTACAAAGAAGTACAGTATACGGGAAGAGCGATACCCAACGTGTTCTGTATCGCAAAAGAGAAGTAACCAGGTTACTTCTCAGTCATTGATATCCAGGATCACTGCCTGATATGGTTTCAGTTTAACTGTCTGACCATCACACACAAACTCATCATAGTTGTTCAGGAGACAGTGGTTTTTCCGGAATTCTTCCGGTAATTTCCAGGTGGTGCTTTGTTTACTGAAGTTTGCCAGAACGAATAGTGTCTGTCCGTTGTACGTTCTGCTGTAAGCGATGATCTTCTTGTTCGGATGATCATACTCCCGGATTTCTCCGGAAATCACGGCTTCTTCTTTTTTCCTGATCTGCAGTAATTTCTTGTAAAAGCGATAGATGGACTTGTCACTGTGCAGGTCCTTTTCTACGTTGATCTCCTTGTACAGGGGATTCACGCACTGCCATGGTTGATGACCTGTGTTGAAGCCGCCGTTAGCGGTATCATCCCAGCTCATCGGCACACGCGCATGATCTCTGGCACCGTACTTGATGAACCGGAAAGCCAGAGCTTTTGGCATTCCGTACCCGGTCATCAGATCGTAGACAAAGTGGCTGACGGGATCCTTGAGTTCATCCATATTCTTGAAGTCACAGTTGGTCAGTCCGGCTTCCTGTCCCATATAAATGAAGGGTGTCCCAAAACCCATGTAGGTAATTGCGGCCAACATGGTTGCGGCCTCATACCGGTAGTTCTTCGTGTCAATGGAGAAACGGTTGACACAGCGGGGATTATCGTGGTTCTCCAGAACCAGGGTATTCCAGCCTTCGCTGTATGTGGATCTCTGCGGGGTAAAGAATCCGTCTTTGAACTGGATCAGGTCAAAGGGTTTGGGAAAGAACTTCTTCCCCATGATGTTGTCGGAATCCAGATGTCCGAAACTGAAGATGGCATCCAGTTCCCCGTTGCTTTCTTTTACATATTCACGGGAAGCTTCCTCGGAAGGGTGGAACGATTCCCCGACCGTAAAGATATCGTACAGGGAGAATGCTTTCTCGTTCAGTTCCTGCAGGAATTCATGCATACGCGGACCGTCAACGTAGTACTGGGCGCCTTTCTGGAAGGTCTTCTTCTGGTCATCATCTCTGACCGGAAAGACCTTGGAGAACATGTTGAAGACGTCAAAGCGGAAACCGTCAACACCTTTCTCCAGCCAGAAGTTCAGGATATCCACGATTTCTTTGCGTACCTCAGGATTCTCCCAGTTAAGATCCGCCTGTTCCTTACAGAAGAGATGTAAGTAGTATTCATCGGTATTTCCGATCCTTTCCCAGGCGGAACCGGTAAAGGTGGATTCCCAGTTACACGGCGGTACGAGCTTGTTTTTTTCGTATTTTCCCTTGCGGATGATGTAATAGTCCCGGTACGGAGAATCCGGGGAGGAGAGGGCTTCTTTGAACCAGGGATGCTCAGTTGAAGTATGGTTGATGACCATATCCATGATGACTTTCAGGTCACGTTTGTGACATTCTGCCAGTAAACGGTCAAAGTCGGCCATCGTACCGAATTTCTCATCGATCTCTCTGTAGTTACTGATATCGTAGCCGTAGTCATAGTCCGGGGATTTGTATAACGGAGAGAACCAGATTGCGGTTACTCCGAGGTCTTTGAGGTAATCCAGCCGGGAGATGATTCCTTCAATGTCTCCCCAGCCGTCGTTGTTTGAGTCCATGAAACTGAACGGATAAATCTGATAAACTACCGCATTCTTATACCATCTGGTTTTCATACTGCCTCCATGTAAATCTCTAATTCTATTTTAGGCAGGAAAGACGCAGATTTCACACTTTCTGACAAAAAAACAGGAAGACTTTCCTACGAACACACATATATTACAAATAATGCATAAACAAATTATAAATCATGTATTAGACGTTATATATATCTTCAGTTATGATAGGTACATAACTTGAGGAAGTGGTAAACAGAAGTGTACGAAGAATGGGAAAGTAAGGGAATATTCTGCTATAATTTATCTATGACGAAATTGACAGTAAAGTTATATATTCTGTCTGCGTCCGTCATGGCAGTGATCCTGTCATTCTTCGGCTTACGCTATGCGGCGGGATTTATCCTCGGGGTTCTGGCAGAAGCACTGAATCTGTTCCGGAATGAGATGTTCTGGAACGATGTGCTGGATACCGGCGTAGCTTCGGCAGGTACGGGTTCGTTTCATTTCCTGATCAATTACCTGGTGATGATCCTGGTGATGGTGATCTCGGCGAAATTCCCCCAGTATCTGAATATATTCACTTGTGCTGCAGGTCTTGTGTGGATCAAGGCAGTACTGCTTATCGAAACGTTTTGGAAAGGAAGAACAGAATGACGATTCAATCAGATGTATATACCATTATCTTACTGACGATCGTTTTATCTGTGGCGATCATTCTTATCTCTAAGAAGATACAGAAAACAGATCCTCTGGAAAAGCCCAGGGGAATCATCTTGCCGGTTCTGGTCGGTGTGGAGATGGTACACAGGAATGTGACCAGCAATGTCGGAAAGGAAACAGCAGACAAGCTTACACCGTATATCATCGTGCTCTGGGTATATATCTTCTTGTGTAATATTGCCGGTTTGTTTGGACTGGCATCGCCTACGGCCAATCTCAGTGTCACGTTACTTCTGGCGTTTATTACCTGGGTTCTGATTCAGATCACGGAGTTTAAGTACAGTGGTGTGAAAGCGTGGTTCCACGCGTTCCTGGAGCCTCTGCCGGTAATGTTACCGATGAATATTATTGGTAAGTTCTCGACCATGGCTTCGATGTCTCTGCGTTTGTTCGGTAATATCCTGTGCGGCGGTATTATGATGCAGCTGATCTATTCGGCGACACAGGCTCTTTCCAACAAGATTGCCGGAGCCCTGTTCAAGACAGAGAACGTATTCAACTTTGTCGCCCCGGTGATTGCTCCGCTGTTACATGCGTACTTTGATGTATTTGCGGGATTTATACAGACACTTGTGTTCTGTACATTAACAATGGTTCTTATCGGCAATGATATGCCGGAAGAAATAAAGAAATTTTAGAGGAGGAATTTTCTATGGATATCAACAGAGGTTTGATTGCTATTGGTGCAGGTATTGCTGTTCTTACAGGTTTTATGACCGGTTTTGGTGAAGGTACTGTTGCGGCGCATGCCTGTGATGCGATCGGAAAGAATCCGGAAGCGGAGTCCAAGATCCGCAGTACGATGATTCTTGGTATTGCTTTATCTGAAACCTGTGCGATTTACGGACTGCTGGTAGCGATTCTGCTGATCTTCGTTTATTAATAGGAAGTTGTCATGATTGATATCGATATCGTAGGACAACTGATTCCGAACCCGATAACGATGCTTGTACAGCTTTGCAGTACGCTGGTATTATTCTTAGTTGTGCGGTTTTTTCTGTGGGATACGATCAAGAATTACCTGGATGCGCGTTCACAGAAGATGCAGGATGATCTGACCCAGAGCGAGAATGCGAAACAGGCAGCTCTGGCAGATCGTGAGGATGCGGCACAGCAGCTGAGTGAGGCCAGTACACGTTCAGCCCAGATTATCGAAGCGGCCGTCAAGGAAGCGAAACTGGAGAAGGATACGATCCTTGCCCAGGCTGGCAAAGAGGCTGACAGCATGCGTAAGAGAGCAGAGGAGCAGATCCAGAATCAGCGTAACGAGATGTATCGTGAACTGCAGAATGAGATCGTGGAAATTGCTATCTCTGCGGCCGGAAAAATCATTGAAAATCAGGATGGCACAGATATTGACCATGATGCCGTAGACGCGTTTGTTAAGGAAGTAAGCGGCTCATGAGCAATGAAGTATGTGAGAGATATGCGGGAGCGTTGTTTTCTCTGGCACAGGAAAGTAACCGGATAGAAGAACGCAAGACCGATGTCGAATACTTATTGAATCTGCTGGAAGAGAATCCTGAGATCAATACTTTTTTCCGTGCGGTCAAGATCAATCGTCAGGAAAAGAAAGAATTTATCGATGAAGTACTGGGTCAGGTCTTTGACAGGGAAATGATCAATTTTATCAAGTTACTGATCGATAAGGGCAGAATCTCAGAATTAAAAGGAATACTGGAACAGTATATAGCACAGGCAAATCAGGCTCTGGGGATCCAGACAGCAGTTGTATATTCAGCCAGAGAACTCAGTGAGAGTGATCGCAAGAAACTGCAGGATGCCCTGGAGAAAAAACATAAGTGTAAGATTATCCTTGAGAATAAGATAGATCCGTCTGTGATTGCCGGTATCAAGGTAATCGTAGGCAATGAAGTAACAGATGTTACGGTAAAGAATCGTTTGGATGAAATGAAAGGTATATTACTGAAGGGAGGATTGGCATGAAAGATATCAGACCTGCAGAAATAAGCGCGCTGATCAAACAACAGATCCGGAATTACGATGCGAAGATCCATTCGGATGATGTGGGTTATGTAATCAGTGTAGGTGATGGTATAGCCATGGTACAGGGAATAGACAAGGCGATGGCTTCAGAGCTTCTGGAATTCCCGAATGAAGTATACGGCATGGTTCTTAACCTGGAAGAAGATCATATCGGTGCTGTTCTTCTCGGAAGTGATTCTCTGATCAAAGAAGGTGACGAAGTACGCCGTACCGGAAGGATCGTTGAAGTTCCTGTCGGTGACGCCATGCTTGGCAGAGTTGTCAACGCTTTAGGTCAGCCGATTGACGGACGTGGTGAGATCGTTACCAGCAGAACCAGAGCGGTGGAAAGAGTCGCTCCTGGTGTCATGACCAGACGTTCTGTCTACCAGCCTTTGATGACCGGTTTGAAGATCATTGATACGATGATCCCGATTGGTAAAGGTCAGCGTGAATTGATCATCGGTGACCGTGAAACCGGTAAGACAGCGATTGCAATCGATACAATCATCAACCAGAAGGGAAAGAACGTAAACTGTATTTACGTTGCGATCGGACAGAAAGAAAGTACGGTTGCCCGTCTGGTACAGCAGCTGCGTGAACATGACGCCATGGAATACACCACAGTCGTCAATGCGTCTGCCAGTGAAAGTGCTCCGCTGCAGTATATCGCTCCATATGCAGGATGCGCTATGGGTGAAGAGTGGATGGAACAGGGCAAGGATGTCCTGATCATCTATGATGATTTGTCCAAGCACGCGGTAGCTTACCGTACAATGTCCCTGCTGTTAAGAAGACCTCCGGGACGTGAAGCTTATCCTGGTGATGTTTTCTACCTGCATTCCCGTCTTCTGGAGAGAGCGGCCAAGTTATCCGATGAATTGGGCGGCGGTTCTTTAACTGCTCTGCCGATCATTGAAACGCAGGCAGGTGATATTTCCGCGTATATTCCGACAAACGTCATTTCGATTACCGACGGTCAGATCTTCCTGCAGACAGAGTTATTCAACGGTGGTGTCCGTCCGGCTGTAGATGCCGGTCTTTCGGTCTCCCGTGTAGGATCTGCCGCGCAGACCAAGGCAATGAAGAAGGTATCCTCTTCCCTAAAACTGGAACTTGCGCAGTATAACGAAATGTTGTCCTTCGCGCAGTTTGGTTCAGATCTGGATGCGGCTACCAAGAGAATCATCGATCACGGCGCAAGAATTACGGAATTGTTAAAACAGCCTCAGTATCAGCCGATGAAGGTTGAAGATCAGGTACTGTCTTTATTCGCGTCCAAGAACAATTTCATCGATAAAGTTGAAATTGAAGATATGCATGACTTTGAGAAGAGTATGCTTCGCTACTTTGCGGAAACACACCCGGAAATCGTGAAAGAGATCCGCGACAAAGGGGATATCTCGGATGAATTGAATGAGAAGATCAGAGAAGCGATGCAGAAGGCATTGGATGAGTTTTTACTGATTAAAGGAGTTTAGTTGAATGGCGCAGTCCAAACAAGCATTAAGATCAAGGATAAAGTCTGTAAACTCGACGCGTAAGATCACCAGTGCCATGGAGATGATCGCCAATGCGAAGTTGTTCCGGCAGCGTACCAGAATGGAAGCGAACCGAGAATATGCAGAACGTCTGCAGCAGATGGTCAATGAGATCGTATACCGTAATCCGGGACTTGAACATGAGTTATTGAAACCCAACGACAGTCCCCGGAAGTTCGCGATCATTTTTTGCAGTGACCTCGGATTATGCGGTGGATATAACCAGAACATCTTAAAACTTGCGCGCAGTGAACTGACCAAGGAAGATCCAGTCTATCTGGTTGGGACCAGTTTATACAGATCCATGATTGAAGAGGGGTTTAATCTTCTGAATGAAGGTCCGATCTCTTCGGATCATATCCAGTTTGAAACACTGAAACCATTGGTAGAAGAAGGAGAACGTCAGTATAACCAGAAAGAAGTCGGCTGTGTACAATTGATTTATACCAGGTTTGTGAATACGATGACGTTCCGTCCGACCGTGGATCAGCTGCTGCCCTGTGTATTTGATGAGTCCAAGATTACGGATACACATGACGGAATGTTTATAGAAACGCTGTTTGAACCGAGTGTCACGAGTATCCTGAATACTCTGATTCCGATGATGATTCAGGATGTGGCTTACTCAGACTGGATGGAATCGACGACCAGTGAACAAGGAAGCCGGAGAATGGCGATGAAGACAGCGACAGATAATGCGGATGAACTGAGCGAGCAGCTCTTGCTTGAATATAACAAGGCTCGTCAGGCAGCGATTACCCAGGAAATTACGGAAATCGTTGGCGGATCGGATGCCGTGTAGGAAAGAAGGTAATGACGATGAGTGAAACAGGGAAAATAGTACAGGTTATCGGACCGGTAGTAGATATCCGGTTCAATCCGGAGAATCTGCCGTCAATCCGAAGCGCGATCCGGATCCATAAAGACGATAAAACAAGCATGGTAACAGAAGTTGCTCAGCATATCGGTGATGATATCGTACGTTGTATAGCGATGAGCTCCACAGACGGTCTTGTCCGCGGTCTGGAATGCGAAGATACAGGCGCGCCGATTTCCGTGCCGGTAGGGGATGAAGTTCTGGGACGTATGTTTAACGTTCTTGGAGAACCGATTGATGGTCTGGGACCGGTAGAAGCCAAGGAGTATCATCCGATTCATCGTGAAGCTCCGAGCTTTGCCCAGCAGCAGACTACCACAGAGATCCTGGAAACCGGAATCAAGGTCATTGACTTACTGTGCCCGTATTCCAAAGGTGGTAAAGTCGGTCTGTTCGGCGGTGCCGGTGTAGGTAAGACCGTATTGATGCAGGAGCTGATTCACAACATTGCGATTGAACATGGCGGACGTTCCGTGGTTGCCGGTGTCGGTGAACGTACACGTGAAGGAAACGACATGTACAACGAAATGAAGGAATCCGGCGTCTTGAAGAATACCGTGCTGACCTACGGACAGATGAATGAATCTCCGGGTGCCAGAATGCGTGTCGCATTGTCCGCGCTGACCATGGCGGAATACTTCCGTGATGAGGAACATCAGGACGTTCTTCTGTTTATCGATAATATCTTCCGTTTTACCCAGGCTGGTTCTGAAGTATCCGCTCTGCTTGGCCGTATGCCGAGTGCTGTTGGTTATCAGCCGACACTGGCGACCGAAATGGGCCAGTTACAGGAACGTATCACTTCTACAGATAAGGGATCTATTACATCCGTACAGGCAATCTACGTGCCTGCGGATGACCTGACCGACCCGGCTCCGGCGACAGCGTTCTCACACCTTGACGCCAAGACCGTATTGGATCGTAGTATTGCTGCTCTGGGTATCTATCCGGCAGTTGATCCTCTGGCATCCGGTTCCCGTATGCTGGATCCGCTGATCCTTGGTGAAGAACATTATGAAGTAGCCCGTAAAGTACAGCAGATCTTACAGAGATATAAAGAATTACAGGATATCATCGCAATCCTCGGTATGGAAGAACTTGGCGAAGAAGACAAGAAAATCGTTGCCAGAGCACGTCGTGTGCGTAACTTCCTTTCCCAGCCGTTCAGTGTTGCGGAACAGTTCTCCGGTCTCAAGGGTATCTATGTACCGGTCAGTGATACAGTACGCAGTTTTGCGGAGATCCTGAAAGGAAAATATGATGATCTGCCTGAAGCAGCCTTCATGAGTGTCGGTACGATCGAAGACGTTGTAAGAAAAGCGGAGACGTTGAAATGAGTAAGATTCATTGCCGGATCATTACACCGAGAGGGGTATACAAGGAGTTCTATACCTCAATCGTAAATGTGGATACCGTAGACGGAAGAAGAGGTATTCTGCCGAATCATATGCCTTTGGTTACCGTTTTAAAGATCGGCAAGTTGAGTACGGAAGAAGAAAGCGGACGTCAGGAGTATGCGGTAGCCGGAGGAGTACTCTACTTCCGGGATAATCTGGCAGAGATCCTCACAGATGCGATTGAAAACAAGGATGAGATCGACTACGAGAGAGCGGAGAAAGCAAGACAGAGAGCACAGAGAAGACTCGAGTCCAACGACTTAAATGTCGACTTGAAACGCGCGCAGGTCGCTCTGCAGAAAGCAATCAACCGTATCAACATGAGATAAACACAGGAGTTACAGAAATATCTGTAACTCTTTTCTTATTGTCTGGTGGATACAGGATCCTCCGGATAGAGATAAACAGATTCGTGGTAATATATAGTTAGATAATTCTAACAACATTCGGGAGGCAGAGATGACCAGAAGACAACAAATCCAAAGTGCTTACAAGATGACAGGAAGCCAGGCAAACTTCTATGACGGGATGATGACGTATTCTACAGTGCTGGGAAAGGCGATCTGCCGGATCGTCTGGAATATGGATAAAGAGAAGAATCTCAGTTATCTTGAACAGGCTCTCTCGGGCATACCGGAAGATTTCTCCGGGAAATTATTGGAAGTGCCGGTAGGTACAGGAGTATTGACCATGCCGGTGTATAAAGCTCTTCCGGATGCGGAGATCACCTGTCTGGATTACTCCAGGGATATGATGTCTTCCGCTCAGAAGAAGGCGGAACAGGCGCAGATCACGAATATCCGGTTTCTGCAGGGAGATGTCGGGAATCTTCCTTTTGAGGATGAGAGTTTTGATATTGTATTGTCACTGAACGGTTTCCACGCGTTTCCGGACAAACCTGCGGCGTATCGTGAAACCTGCCGTGTACTGAAGAAAGGCGGTACATTTTGCGGGTGTTTCTACATTCAGGGTGAATGTAGGCGTACGGACTGGTTTATCAGGCATTTGTATCAGCCTAAGGGCTTCTTTACCCCTCCGTATGAGACAAGGGACAGTCTTACTGCCAGACTGAAGGAAATGTACAGTGAAGTCACTGTAACGAATGTGGAGGGTATCGGCTGTTTTGTCTGCCGGAAGTGAGGATGTTCATGGATAAGAAAAGATTTACTGCAGAACAGGATGGTTTTCATGGGGTCTGGTATCCCAATCCGAAGGTGTCTACTGACCGGGCAATGATCATCATGCTGGGAGATTCCTCGGATGACTATCTGGCTGTATGCGGGGCGAAATGGCTGCACAGACAGGGTATAAATGTACTGGCGATGTCTCTGGCAAAGAAGGACTACGGACATCATAACTACCCTCTGGAGCGTTTTGGCAAGGCAATCGAGTTTCTGAAGTCCCAGGGATGTGAAAAGATCGGTATACTCGGGGCATCGACAACAGGAATGCTGGCATTGATTGCGGCTTCATATTACCCGGAGATCCAGCTGACGATTGCGGTATCCCCTTCAGACTTTGTCATGGAAGGTTTTTACCGGGATGGTCTGGACGGCGCGGAAGAGAGGCCCGGAGATCATGAGTCTACTGTATCCTGGCAGGGAGAGCCTCTGCCGTATCTGCCCTATGCGTACCGTCATCCGGAGTATTGGCAGAAACTGAAAGAAGAAGCCAAAGCAGGCGGAGACATGGCTGCCGCAAGAAAGATGTTTGATGAATCAGAGCGGCTTCATCCCCTGCAGGAAGAAGAGAAGATCAAGATTGAGCGTATTCAGGGAAAGATCATCTGTATCGGTGCCGAAGATGATGTACTGTGGGACACCTGTAAGTATATCCAGCGTATGCAGGAACGGCTGGAACGTATACCACATGATTGCGTCTTTGAGGCGTGGACGTACGAACACGGCACACATTTCGCGTTCCCGCAGTCCATGTTGGAGATGATGCTGCCGGTGGGCTCGGGGTTGTTGGTTTCCTTTATGTTCAAAGCAGGAAAAGAACACAAAAATGAATGCCGGGAAACACGGATCGACATTGACAAAAAACTGAAGAAAACCTTGTCGGAATGGTAAGTATGGAATTGAATATGTTGATTACAGTATGGGTCGGGCTTATCGGAGCGTTGCTGATGTTCGCCGGGGATATGCTGCTGTATTACACCCCGGAGGATTTCAATTTTGGTTTGAAGAGTTCGGCAGAAGAAAGGATCAATGCGATTATTGATGTCATGAAGAACTTGCCGGAGAAACGTGTTATGGCCGGCGGTATGCTTGGACCTGCAGCAGCTTTTCTGTATTGTGTTGGTTTTTATCATATCGTCCTGATGACCAATACACAGGCACACACGCTTGCGATGGCTGCTTTCCTGCTCTCCTGCTTCGGGATTATCACCGGAGGGGCTTATCATAGCCATTGTGCGTATCTCGGCCTTTTGGGGGACGACACGGACCGTGCCGCACTGAAAAAGGTCATGGGGTATTTCCAGAATCTTCCGCTGATCCTGTATGCCGGAGAAGGGGTTGGCTTCCTCCTTCTGGTATTTTTGATTGTAACGGGGAAGACAGTACTGCCAAGGTGGATGTTCCTGCTGAGCCCGGGAATACTGTTTTTGCTGAGACCTGTTGCCGGCAGGCTGCCTAAGGGTGTTCGTGTGATCATTTACGGAGGATGGACAAACCTGATCTCCGTGATTTACTACGTGGCTGTGCTGATCACAGTTTCCGTGTGAGCATGTTCTCTAAAGTTCCGGGCAAATAGTAAATCAAGACTTTCTGTGGGTATCCATGGAAAGTTTTTCCTTACAGGCATATCATAGATAACATAGTATAATAGTTCTATCGGAGGTTTTCCCCATGTTAAAAAAATATCTTCAGTCATTTTCAGCCATGAGATTCTTACCAATTATGATGATTCCCAGTATATTGATCGTGGTCCTGGCGTTCTTCTATGTCAATAACCGTAATCCTAAGACAGAGATGGCTGTAGCAGGAATGGCTATCGTACTGGCTGTATCCATGTCAATCTACTATTTTGAAAAATTCAGAATTGCCAAACAGGTACGGAATATCAAGAACCCGGAAGAATATGACAATGCGGTCATCCTTGGGCAGAACTTCTTCCTGGAAAAACGGCTGCTTGTGTTCTACCGCGGAAATGTGGTTGAGGCTGAATATACGGATATTCGTAAAGCAGTAAAGAGTACCGATAGGAAAGGGAATCCTGTGATGGAGTTACACGTTGGAAGTATGATTGCCAATTGTCCGTGCGCATCCAAAGGACAGGCACAGCGTTTTGCGGCATTCCTGAGGAAAAAGAATCCGAAGATAGAATTAGTGAATATTGTAGATGAAGGACAGGGAACACTGGAAAGTATTTATAATCCAAGCGGGAAATAGAGATGTTTGATCATACGATTGCGGCAATTGCGACAGGGGAGATCGATGCGGCGATATCGATCGTACGTCTGAGCGGAGATGATGCGGTTTCTGTGGTAAATCGTATTTTCAGTGCGGATCTGACAGATGCGGAAGGCTATACGATCCACCACGGAACGATTCTGGACCAAGGCCAGCCTGTAGATGATGTCCTGGTTACTGTATTCCGCGCACCGGCGTCATATACCGGAGAAGATATCGTGGAGATTAACTGCCATGGCGGTGTCTTTGTGACAAGGAAGGTTCTTCGTCTGTGTCTGGGCAACGGGGCGAAGATGGCCAGACGTGGTGAGTTTACTGAACGTGCATTCCTGAACGGTAAGATGGATCTGTCCCAGGCAGAAGCGGTCAATGACCTGATCCATGCGCATGACCAACTGAATGCGGACAGCGCAATTCATTCCGTGAAGGGAAGTATACGTAAACTGCTGGATCCGTTGACGGAATCCCTGATCCAGATTATCGCCCAGATTGAAGTTAATATCGATTATCCGGAATATGATGACGTAGAAGAACTGACAAACCAGATCATTCTTCCGCAGGCCAGGGAATGGATAAAGCAGCTGGCAGAGATCATTGACCAGGCAGAGAAAGCCACCTACATCCGTGCTGGTATTAATACTGTGATCTTGGGAAAACCTAATGTGGGCAAGTCTTCTCTGTTAAACGCACTCCTGGAAGAAGAGAAAGCGATCGTTACGGACGTTGCCGGAACAACCAGGGATATTGTGGAAGGCAGTGTGCGTGTGGGAAATGTTACCCTGAATCTGGTAGATACCGCAGGTATCCATGAGACAGATGATGTGATTGAAGGTATGGGTATAGAGCGTTCTCTGAATGCCTTGAAGAAAGCACAGCTGGTGATCGTTGTGCTGGACAGTTCCAACATCGATGAGGAAGACGAGAAACTTCTGGCTATGACGGAAGGATATCCGAGGATCATCGTATACAACAAGAGTGATCTTCATCAGATTGAAGGCGCTCTTTCGGTCAGCGCGCGTACCAGGGAAATTGACGAACTGCGGAAGGC
>JAFWFE010000074.1 GCA_017512555.1 Solobacterium sp.
CTCGTCACGAAGTTTCTGCACTTCTTCTTTCTGCTGAGGTGTTACATTCGGATTGTCTGTCTTCAGAGTCTCATCGATCTGGTTGATATATGCTTCGGCACGATTACGTGTTTCAATATCTTGTTTCTTCTTGTCGTCTTCGGCCTTGTGTGCTTCCGCGTCTCTGACCATGCGGTCGATTTCTGCTTCAGAGAGACCGGAAGAATTCGTAATCGTGATGGATTGCTGTTTATTTGTACCTTTGTCTACGGCTGTGACATGGACGATACCGTTGACATCGATATCAAATGTAACTTCGATCTGCGGTACGCCTCTTCTTGCCGGTGCGATACCATCGAGGATAAAGGTACCCAGGGTCTTGTTGTCACTTGCCATCGGACGTTCACCCTGCAGCACGTGGATATCTACTGCCGGCTGGTTATCTGCCGCCGTAGAGAAGATCTGGTGCTTGCTTGTCGGGATCGTTGTATTTCTCGGGATCAAGGTCGTCATGACACCGCCGAGGGTTTCAATACCCAGAGACAACGGTGTGACATCCAGCAGTAATACATCGTTGACACTTCCGTCATCGCTCAATACACCACCCTGGATCGCAGCACCCAGCGCTACACATTCATCCGGGTTGATACTCTTGTTCGGTTCCTTGCCCAATTCTCTGCGGACAGCTTCCTGTACCGCGATAATACGTGTAGAACCACCAACCAGCAATACTTCATCGATATCACGGGCAGTGAGTTTCGCGTCAGCGAGTGCCTGACGTACAGGTCCCATGGTCTTATCGACGAGGAACTTGGTCAGACGGTCAAATTCAGCACGGCTGATTCTGGCTTCCAGGTTCAGTGCACCTGCGCCGTTAGGATCCGGGCAGATAAACGGCAGAGAGATTTCTGCTTCAACCATGCCGGAAAGGTCCTTCTTGGCCTTTTCTGCCGCATCCTTCAGTCTCTGCAGGATCATCTTGTCGCTCTTCAGATCGACACCGTGTTCTTTCTTGAAGTTATCATTCAGCCAGTCGATCAGGACGTTATCGAAGTCATCACCACCCAGATGTGTATCACCGGATGTACTTAATACTTCGTATGTTCCGTCTGCGATATCCAGGATGGAGACATCAAAGGTACCGCCGCCGAGGTCATATACAAGTACTTTCTGTTCCTTGTTGGACTTCTTGTCCATGCCGAATGCCAGCGCGGAAGCTGTTGGTTCGTTGATAATACGTACAACATCCAATCCGGCAATACGTCCGGCATCCTTGGTTGCCTGACGCTGCGCATCGTTGAAGTATGCAGGAACAGTAATGACTGCCTTTTCTACCTTTTCACCCAGATAACTCTCCGCATAGTCCTTGATATAACTCAGGATCATTGCGGATACTTCCTGCGGTGTATATTCCTTGCCGTCAAGAGTTACCTTACGGTCTGTACCCATCAGTCTCTTGATGGAATATACGGTATCCTTGTTGGTAATCATCTGACGTTTCGCCGCATCACCGACAATTCTGTCACCGTTCTTGAACGCGACAACAGACGGTGTTGTACGGTTTCCTTCCGGGTTGGTAATAACTCTGGCATCCTTGCCTTCCATAACCGCAGCACAACTATTGGTTGTACCTAAATCGATTCCGATAATCTTGCTCATATTCTTATCCTCCTATTCACTGATTTTGACCATCGCTGCCCTTAACAGCCGGTCTTTTAACTTATAACCCTTCTGCAGTACTTCAATGACTTTTCCAGGTTCGGTATCTTCTCTTTTTTCACTCATCAGAGCCTGATGCCAGTTTGGATCAAACTCTTCATTCAGACACTGTATCTCTTCTACACCTTCCCTCTGCAAGGCAGTGGTCAGCTGTTTGTAGATCATCTCTACACCCTTCCGGTAATTTTCATCTTCTGTAGGAACAGCCAGTGCTCGTTCACAGTTATCGATGACCGGCAGGATCTCCAGAGCGAAACTCTGGATACGATATTTATTACTCTGCTCAAACTGATTCTGCAGACGCTTCTTCATGTTTTCCGTATCCGCATATGCTCTTGCGTACTCGTTCTTGAGGATGTTTACCTTTCCTTCGAGTTCTTCTACCTTTGCGGATAATTCTTCGATTCTGGCGTCTTTTTCATCAATTTCAGGTTCTTTTACTTCTTCGGTTTCTTCTTTCTCAACGACTTCTTCAATCTTTTGTTCACTCATTACGGCCGCCTCCTCGGTTATACATCTTTTCGATCATGCCTGCCGCGTATTCAATCATTGCGACAACACTCTCGTAATTCATCCGGGAAGGTCCCACGACCATCAACTGTCCGGATTCGTTATCATTCACATGGAATGTACTGCGTACAATTGCCATGTCATTCAGCCATGTCAGTTCAGCGCCGCGGCTTGTCCTCAGGGCTACCGCGTTCTCATGATGCCCGATATCACGCCATACACTCTGATCTTCCAGAAGTGACATCAGACCCTTCAGTTTCTCAATATCCCCGAATTCCGGCTGGTACAGCATCTTATCTCTACCGCTGAAGTAGATATTCTCGTTCGCGAATTTGACAAATGCCTGGACAAAGGCGGTAAACAACAAGTCATGTCTTTGTACGACCATGGCCAGATCCGGTTTGATCTGTTCCATACGGTCTACCAGGTCGGCGATGGCCACACCCTTCAGCCGTGAGTTCAGGATCTCTGTACAGTTCTCAATATCACTGAGGGATACATCTTCATCAAAACGGAACGTTTTGGTTTCCGTATGACCGGTATTGGTGATAAATACACAGACAGCGTTACGGTTATCCAGGGAGAATAAACGGATATGTTCAAGTTTCTGGGTAGAACTGTCCGGACCGATCGCCCCGGTCGTCATATTGGTCATCTCGGAGATGATCTCACAACTCATATGTACAGCTTCTTCAATATTCAGATTCGCGGTATTGAACGCGTCTCTGATGGCGACTTCCATACGTTTATCCAGACCGGAATTACTCAGCAGATTCTCACAGTAGAATCGGTATCCCTGCGTGCTGGGTATACGTCCGCTGGATGTATGTGTCTTCTCCAGATACCCCATCTCCTCCAGTGCCTGCATGTCATTGCGGATCGTAGCGCTTGAATAAGACAAGTGATACTTTTTCTGGAGAGTCTTGGATCCGACAGGTTCGGCAGTACGGATGTATTCATCCACGATTGCTTTAAATATTTCGATTCTTCTTGGTGTAAGCATCTATACCGCCTCCTTTAGCATTCGTATCCTTCGACTGCTAAAAGTATACAACAACCGTTTAGCACTGTCAACACATCAGTGCTAAAACATGCGCGATCTGCGTAACAATTCCGCTTATTAAAGCTCTTTAGTCATGGATAAACAGAAAAGATCCCACGGTAGTATCCGTGGGATCTCTGTCTGTTACTATGATGTATGTCCTGCAATCCGATCAATCGTAATACATCACTGTACCAATCATGTTCGCATCAACCCAGAACTTCATCTTTACTCCGTAGTAGTTGATTGTCTTGTTTCCGCTGACTGGTTTGCCATTCTTTAACCAGATGAGCATGGAGTTATCACCAATGCTTAAGCCATATGTGCCGGTAACCGGTTTTCCTGTTTCTACATTGTAGAAACCGGTGAGCTTATTATTAACGTACCTGATTTCTGCACGTACTGTATCTTCTTCTGTTAATCCATACAGTGTCACTTCCCCTGTATTGGTAACAGGAACCCGCTGGCTGCTGCTGATATACGTCGTCTTGCCGACTTTGAACATCGGGGCCACAAGGTCAAGGATGATCCCCTGCTTGTTGGTCGTCCACATACCTTCTACATATTTACCGAGGTAGGTTTCCTCAGCGAATTCAATCGAACTATAGAACTTTGTATTCACAGCCACAGTGCCGTCTGCATTGACATATGCATACAGTCCTGTTCCAAACGCACTTGCGACTTTTACCATCTCATTCAGGCTCTTCTGCTCAGCTGCAGGAAGACTTGACCAGTGCGATACCTCGTATACACCGGCAGAACCAGCCATGACTCTACCGCCGTTCATAGCATAATATTTCTTGCCAACCTTGACGAGGTTGAGTCTGCTTTCAACCACTACCCTCTTACCATCTTTTTCAACATTCAGCGTATATGAATCTTTGCCGTACGTGAAGTCCGTGACGATACCTGTCTTAGGAAGACCCTTACTGTCAAGCACATAGCCATTCAGTCCGGCTTTTACGTATGCCTCACATTTGGCGAGATCATCCTCATCCCAGAGACCGAAACTGACACTCTCTCCGGCTGCTGCCTTTGTCGTACCGGCATAGACGATTTTCTTCAGGGAACCGTCCTTATTCCAGATTGCGGTCAGTTCTTTATAGGTAGTACTGCCGGTCAGTACCCAGGCTGATTCTCCCCATTCTTCCCGCATGTTCACAGGCAGGGTTACAGGCTTTGAGTATTGCAACATGGCAGGTGTTTCCTGTTCACCGTATTCGTCGTAGTAATACCACTTCTTACCGGTCTTGCGCAGTGCGTTTGTCACCTTGATACCGGTTACCGTATCAAAGTAGTAGTACTTCCCGTCGATCTTCTTTCTGCCTGTCGCAAGCGCACCGTTCTTCAGTACATACGTTGTCTTGTATGCGTCTGACCAATGCGGTGTACCTGTCGTTACGACACCGTCTGCACCGATTTCACTCAATTTCTTACCGACTTTGGTATTCTGATCACGGATCAGATCACCGTCAGAAGTAAAGTATAGTGTCTTCAGTGAAGATGTTGTATTCACTCTCTTGGCATTATTCTGGAATGTTCCTTCCTCACCGAGGGAGATCTTTCCGTCATATACTGCCGGTGCAAGTACTTTGGCAGATTTCGTGACAGCAGCACCTGTCTTTGGATCAAAGTACATATATACATCATCCAGCATCTTGTAGTCTGTAACGATGTCGAGCATCATTTGTACTGCATCAACTACCACCGCATGTTCGAAGTGTACCCAGCCGGTAACCATCAGACCTTGTTCATCAAAGAAGTAAGTCTTATTGTTGATCCAGTAGAGCAGATTTCTTTCCGTATCCGCGTGAACGGTGTCTCCCTGCACAGGGATAACATAACCATAGTCAAACTTTGCGAGATACCTGGTACCTTCCGATGTCTTGACAAAACCCGTCTTGATCGATCCGTCTTTATTCAGATAGATCGGAGAATTACTACCACCGATCTGGCCGGTTTTGATTATCTCTCCCGGTGAATACGGATTTTTTGTCTTTCCGGGGACAACAAACAGAAGATACGGTTCCATCATTCCCGCAATTGCCAGCCATGACTTCTTCTTTGCGTACCAGGCATAGTAATGCGCACCGTCACTATAGACTGGTGGAATGTTGCATGGTATAGCATAGCAATCTTCATTAAAGTACACCTTGACAGTACCTGCTTCTTCGGTGGTTATCGTCCTGAAGGTATTCTTATACAGCACACCGTTCTTATCAGCCATCACCCAGGTGCTGTAGTAATCCTCGCTAGCATTGATTG
Organism: Solobacterium sp.; assembly: GCA_017512555.1. Classification (GTDB taxonomy): domain Bacteria; phylum Bacillota_I; class Bacilli_A; order Erysipelotrichales; family Erysipelotrichaceae; genus Bulleidia. The sequence continues at coordinate 5,516 of JAFWFE010000074.1, forward strand.
GAGTAACAGAATTCTTCTGAATAACACCATCTCCGTCAACAGCATACCGCTTGCCTTTTACCTCAACGATTTTGTACGGATAACCGGTTGTATTGGTGACGACTTTTCCTTCCGCATCGGCGATATATGTTGCAGATCCGGCACCGGCATTCAGGCCGTTCTTCACGGTTGCGACTTTACTGATAATGAGATTGCCCTTGGCATCAACCATGAATGCTTTCGTTGTATAGTCACTCTCATAGACCATCAAGGATGTGAGTTTCTTGCCGTCATAGCTGTAATACGCATATCCGTCTGTTGGTTTCTTGGCATTCTTCGTCTTGACAAATACCATCTGCGCATTACCTTCCGCATCATGGTAGAACCAGTTCGTGGAAACCATATCCGGCATATCCATATACCCGTTATTGTCAAAGTAATACTTCTTGCCGCTGATAGTTAACCACTTATCTTTTACCGGTGTTCCGTTTTCACCGGCATAGACATAGTGCTTATCATACGTGCTTCCGTTCCATACAGCGACCTTGACCAGTTTGTTGAATACAACTGCACCGTCCTCATCAATGACAACTTCATATCCAGGATGAATTCCGTACTTCTCCGGGAATTTACCGTCGCCGAAGTATTTGCTGTTCAGCAGATATACAGTTTCATAATGATAACTTAATGTATCCTCATATGATCTGCGTGTGTAATATGTTTTACCACCGATGGTGAAATCCTCTTCTTCAAGTGCCCCGTTCTTGCCTGGATTGAAGTACATCTTCTCCACGGCACCCTTCTTCGTTGTGTTCCAATACGGTTTATTCTCTGCATCATAGTGCAGATACAGCCAGCCGGTATAGAAGGCCCCGTTCTTTACCCAGAAACTCTGATAGTAATATCCTTCGTCATCTGTGATTTGTAAGTCATAGAGACCGTCTGCGTCAAAGAAAAGCAAATCAACACCACGATCAATGTTATACCCGGAAGGTACGCCGCCACCATCTACATAGACATATCCCTTTCCGCTCTTAGCAGGCACGAACTTATTCTCTGCTCTTTTTCCGTAAGGTTTCTCACAGTACAGCCAGTCTCCGTCAGCAATATTCCAGCCCGTCTGGATCTCGCCTGTCTTTTTGGCATATAACGTAATCTCACCGGCTGTTTCATGACCAATCCACATTGTGCCATCTTTCGGTGTATTACCATTTGTAGGAACAATCAGTCCATAGTAGGCACTGAACGCATAGAGCTTTCCGTCAACCGTAATAACTGTATCCGGCAGATCAGCCTTTGCATTTCCGCATGCGAGTTTCTTCGTCTTCGGATCCGCATAGTATATATGCTGGTACTGCGCATCTTCAAAGCCTTTGAATACGTCTTTTCCATACACATAGGAATCTGTCAGCTCGTCATACCTGATCCATCCGCTGACCGCCTTACCGTTCACAAAATACTGGCTGTCCTTGGTTGCGTAACCGTCCCACGGTTTACTGATACCGTCGACATTCACTGTGATTTCGGCACTCGCACCAATCGCGGAAGAGACCTTCACTTTATAACTTCCGGCCTCTTTGGCACGTACAAGGACATTTGCACCCCAGGATTCGTAATATGTATAGTATATGCTAGATGTGTCAGAGGATTCCGGATTTGCAGGATCAACAATAAATCCAATACCATCACCCTCTACATTGAAGGTTACCGGTATATTATCCGATATATCTACATCTTCAATCATGAAGTTAAGCCATGCAATATAATCAGATTCCTCCTGTTGACGAAGCGTCCAGTTCAGCGTTGTATATTCAACATCATTCACAATCGCCTTGAACGATGTCTTACCGTAAGGAATACTGTATACTTGGAAGGTGTATGTTGCCGGGGCAATATCCGGGTATGCCAGACTCGTTGCGGTAATCGTTACTTCTGCAGGATTTTTCGGAACACTAACGACGGTTGCAAGACCTTTGTCATCTACCTTCAGAATATCCGGATGATCCGATGTCCACTTGATCCGGCGGTCAATTCCTTCATACTCAGAATAATAGAGATCTTCATTCAGCGGCCAGAATTCAGGCACAAGCTGTACTGTCGAACCTTTATAATACAGATGCGGTACAAAAAAATGGTATTCATCGGACGGATTGATTACCAATTGATTCGGCACAAATGCTGACATGATATCTGCCTGTACTGTATCACTTGACGTATAGACATAATCGCCCTGGACTGCACCGGAGCCCTTAACCTGATAAGATAGTTTAATACTACCGTACTTTAAATCCTTGAAGTATCCGGCGCCTCCATATGCACTGGAATCTCCCAGAACAGCTCTGAAGACACCTGTCGGGGAATAATACCCTGCGTCATACAGCGGTACGCCATAAGTACCGTTTGTTTCCTCTTCCAGGGTCAGATAGATATTATTGAGCGGCAATCCGGAATATCCTTTATCAATAAGTGCCCCGAAATCAACATCGATATACCCGTACTCCGAGCCTTTGAAGTCACCTTTTCCTGTGACTATAGGGGCATCAAGAACAACGAGTGTCTTATATGTTTCAGACTCATATAGATCTTTGCCTTGGAAATACGCGGTTCTTAGTTCATACACACCTGCCGGAAGGTCAAACTTTATTTCTGCCCTATATGTTGCCTCATAAGATGTGCCGTTGTTATGCACGAACCATACAGTATCATCTTTTACTGCCACAATATAAGGGTTCTCAGATACTCCTGTTGTAAACTGTACAGTGTACGTACCATTATCAAGTTCGGTGTTATACTGCACACTATTGATTGATACGGAGTTTGTGTACTCTTTCGCTGAAATCTTCAGCTGGAACAGTTCACTCTCCTCCAGTTCCGGCAGTTCTTCCCCTTCTTCCACCGGTTCAATCTCTGCAGGATCTTCTGTCTCTTCCGGTTTCTCAGGAACAACTGTTTCTTCCGGCTCTTCCGGTGCCACTGTCTCTTCCGGTTCCTCCGGAGTTTCTGTTTCCTCAGGTTCTTCTGGGATTACAGTCTCTTCCGGTTCTTCGGGAAGCACAGTTTCCTCAGGTTCCTCTGCTTCCGCAGTTACCTGTTCTGCCGGTGTTTCTTCCTCTTCGTTCTCCTCGGTAACTTCCTCTGTTTCTTCTTCTGAAACTTCGGGTTCTTCCTCCTCGGAGAGCTCTTCTTCAATGATTTGCTCCGCCGTTTCTTCCGGAATATTCTCCGGTTCTTCGGCATGAACAACAGGAAGCGCTGACATTGACATCTGGAACGCCAAAATCACTGCCATAAGCTTCTTAAGCAATTTACCCATTATCCTTCTGCCTCCTATTTTTTGTTTGTATGATGCTGGCCGAGATCGATTATATATGTCGTGAAGACTCTGTTACTTATAAAATACTGTAATTTTGACCGAAATAAAAGATACATAAAACAAGTATCTGTAAATTATATTACTTTGTACATCGTATCCTGCAAGACACTGTGTTTCTTCTTGACGGAATGATCAATTTTATTACTTATCCAGGTATCGTTGTCCCTCCATATACAGGTATAATGGTTGAAAAGAGGTATAAAGAACATGAAAGAAATCACCGCATTCCATCTGACCAGATGTCCCTACTGCATACAGGCAAAGAAAGCAATCGCTGAACTCATCCGGGAGGATCCTTCCCTGGCTGCTATACAGATCCATTGGATCGAAGAACAGGAAGATCCCGTCACAGCAGATAGTTATGACTATTACTATGTACCTTCTTTTTTCTTCGGCAAGGAGAAACAATATGAAGCTCATCCCGGAGAAACGTACGAAGAATGTAAAAAGAACGTGGAGAGAGTCCTCCGCGCTGCTCTGTAAACACCTGGAACGAGGTGTTTTTCATTATGTAGTATTCTCGTTGTTTTAGTACTTCATTTGACTGTTAATCCATATTAAAATGTATTCGTCAGTATTACTGGAAATCTTATGGATAAAGCATATACAGAGAAACATCAATATAAACCCGGAATCATTCTCCAGATCCTTACTCTGGTAACTCTTGGTTTACTGATCATTGGGGTAATCACCTATTTTTCCCAGTACCGTATCGCGGATGCGGATACCAAGGAAGTCGCGGAAGAATTCGCTTCCCGGGTCGCGGATGAGGTAAAGGAATCGGTTCAGGAGTATCCTGCATATCCCTGGCTGTTAAGATACTGGTATGAGCACTCGGAAGATATGGATATCGAGTATGACGTGGATTATCAGACCGGTACACGCACAGAGGAAAAGCAGAGATTATTATCTTCACGCCATCCGGATTTTCAGATTCGCTACGCGGATGAGTCCGATGTACTTGCGCTGCCGGAAGAAGATCAGAAACTCTACGCGGAAATCACCTACTCCTGGCTGATTACCCGTGTTAACCAGATCAAGAGGAGTTACGATATCAGTTATCTGTACTGTGTTCTCACAGATGATGACAGCGGGGAAAATCCCTACGGAGCTCAGTTCTTCCTCCTCAGTGCCGCCGTTCCCGGCTCTGTACGGGGCAGAGAATATAACGAAGTCTATACTCTGGGTACGATCGTCGATATCAGTGACAATACAGAGCTTCAGGAATCCATGCGCACTGTAGCCAGAACCAGTCAGTCAGACAACCCGTACAATCATTTTGAATACTCCGGTCATTACGCGGATTATTACAAGTATATGGATTCTTTTGACGGTCATGTCGTATTTATCGGGGTTTCCGACAGGATCTCTGATCTGTTGGCGGATATTTATAAAGAAGCACTTTACGGTACGGCTGTGGCGATGTTCTATCAGATCATCTTAATTCTTCTGATCATCCTCCTGTTATACAAGTATGCCCTGCATCCGATGAAAACCGTATTGAAAGAGATCCGGGAGTATACTGAGACCAAAGATAGTCAGACCGTTATCCGGAATCTGGAAGAAACTCTCACCAATAGAGAGAAATATCTGTTAAGTCATAACGAGATCGGCCAGTTATCTGATAACTTTGTGACCCTGACCAGGGAAATCGATGACTACATTGCCAATATCGAGAAGTTTACGGCAGAAAACGAGCGGATGAATACCGAGCTTGGACTGGCAGCACGTCTGCAGGCAGCGATGTTACCGAGTAACTTCCCTGCTTTCCCGGATCATAATGAGTTTGATCTGTTTGCCCTGATGGATCCTGCCCGGGAAGTCGGCGGTGATTTCTATGATTTCTTCCTGATTGACGAGGATCATCTGGCACTTGTGATTGCGGATGTTTCCGGCAAGGGTATTCCTGCAGCCCTGTTTATGATGGCATGTAAGATCATTCTAAAGAATACTTCCATGATGGGTCTGTCTCCATCTGAAATCCTGACAAGGGCTAACGGTGCCATCTGCGCAAACAACAAGGAAGATATGTTTATTACCGTATGGATCGGTATTCTGGAGATCTCTACCGGTAAACTCACCTGTTCAAATGCCGGACATGAGTACCCGGTACTAAAGAAACCCGGTGAGAAGTATGAATTATACAAGGATAAACACGGATTTGTGATCGGAGCTATGCATGGAGTAAAATTCACTTCCTATGATCTACAGCTAACTCCCGGCACAAAGATATTTGTTTATACCGACGGTGTACCGGAAGCTACGGACAAGGATAACCAGTTGTTTGGTACAGACCGGCTGCTGGATGCCTTGAATACCAATCCTGATCAAAATCCGGAAGAAACCATAACAACTGTTGTACAGGCAATCGCGAACTTTGTTGGAGATGCCGAACAATTCGATGATGTGACCATGTTAGCCTTTGAGTACAAGGGAAAAGCATAATAACTAAAACAGGCAGGTGTATGACCTGCCTTTTCTTATGCTTATTTGAAGAGATTATTCCCGGAAGAAATCCATCATCCTGTCTTTATAATCCGGAGCTGTATCAAAGGCCGCATGGCCATAGCCTGCCGGATAGACATACAGACGGAAGTTTTCATGATCTTTCAGTTTCTCTGCCATCTGTGCGGTCGCTTCCGGACCAACAACCTGGTCATCCTCAGCACCAATCACAAATACCGGACAGGTGATCTGGTCTAACTGATCCAGGACATCGAAGTCTTTGGCAGCGTTTGCCATGATGATGAATTTCGCCAGTTCCGCATCTGTAATACTTTCTCCAATATTCTTCAGCATATCCTTGTACTGTTCATACATCTCTGCCGGATAGATCGATTGACAGAAATTCAGGTATAAACCTACTCTGTCCCCTGCTTCCGCCAGAGAAAGCCACGGGTCAACCGCGATATCCTTATCTGTTTTCACTTTGGCTGCCGTGGACCCAAGCACCAGTTTCTTTACCAGTTCCGGATGCTTGATTGTCATAGTCATGGCGATCATACCACCCTGGGATGCTCCGAATACATACAAGTCCTTCAAGCCTAGAATACGGATGACTTCCGCAGTATCCTCTGCCATATCCTGTATCGTATAGACTTCCGGAAGTGTAGTCCTGCGGTCAAAGACATAGGTCGTATATTCTTCCGCAAAGCATGCATAGTTCTTCGCAATTTCATCCGCGGAGTTCATGACACTCTGTATACTTAAGCCTGGCAGGATCACAAAGATCTTATCCCCTGTACCAAAGCGGAAATACCGCATTTCAAACGTATCTGTCTTTACTGTTTCAATGATTGCCATAGTCTACCTCTTCTGTGATTCTGTATTCATTATACTCTTCATTCCTGTAAAAAAGAGAATGGTTCAGCCATTCTCTTTTGTGTTACACAGCTTTGACAAAACTGTATCCCTTACCCCAGTGGGACAGGATAAACTTCGGTCTTGGAGGATCTTCTTCAATCTTTTCACGGATATGACGCATATGGACAGCGATCATACCATTGGTCTCAAAGGGTTCTTCCTTCCATACGTTCCGGTAGATCTCATCAGAGTTATAGATTTCGTTGGGGTGTGCGAGCAGAAATTCCAGAATATGGAATTCTGTAGGTGTCAGGTGTTTTGTGTTACGTTTTGTCTTCACAGACATCGTGTTTTTATCCAGTTTCAGGAACATGTTTTACTCACCTCTTCTTTCCAGAAATTCACTTAGACTTATCTCATTCATATCATCGTAGGATGGCACAAACAGAGTCATATGTCCGTATTTGTCCAGTAGTTTCAATTCTTCTTCCGTAAATGGTATGACGGTGTTGTAGTTATAGGAGTCTCCTTCATATCCTTCACGCAGGGATTTATCGGAATTCCAGATCCCCAGATACCCGGAGTATTGCGGTTCAATGCGGGTATAAAATTCGTCAATCGCTGATTTCCGCTTGTTTTCCAGCAGATCGATGACTTCACGATACTGATCATGATCTGCGGTGCGGAACTCTGCGGTGTAGTTCACGTAGACTTCATTTTCAAATTTTCCGTTACTGTCGATCGGCACAGCGAGATTTTCTCTGTCCGCGCTGAAGCTGTAGGTATAGACGATATACTGCTTTGTGCCAAAACGGTAATTGTCCGCAAGACCGAAGCCGCGGGTATTCCATGCGGCAAACGAGAATGCCAGAGACAATACGATTCCGATACCGTAGATCATCAGGTCTTTCAGTTTCACCTGGATCTTCCGGCGGTAGACAAACATTGCGACGATATAGATCATCAACAGGATCAGATACCAGGGAAGATTATTTCTGAGCGATGTCAGAGTGATTCTTCCAAACGACATGGAAGCCAGAAGAATCAGCGCATAGATATTAATGACCAGCGGATAAGAGAAGAACTCATCCGATACCTGTTCTGCCCTTTCCGTACTGCGGTCCACAAATTCTCTCTTGATGATATATGCGGATACCAGTCCAAACAGGACCAGCACTACCAGATGCGGGAGATATACAGAATATTTATCACTGAATACATTTCCGAATTGCTTGGCTCCCATCCAGACCGGTGAGAGATAGGCAGAAACCTGTGCCGCTTCGGTATTGCCGTTCTGTCCGGCAACAATACTGTCAAAGAAAGAACTGATCATGATAAAGACAAAGAACGGGAAACAGGTATAGGCACCCATCATGACAATACCGTCAAAGATATTGTTCGCAATCATGTACAGTGCTGTGTTGAACAGTGTCATCACCGTAACGAATACCAACATGAATCCGATCAGTTTCAGCCAGCGCACCACATTCCATACATGACTCAGCAGGAAAGCAATACTTACCGTACCGGCATAACATAACCAGGAGAACCCGATAATGAATACCAGTATCGTAATTACCATTTCCTTACGGTTGATCGGTAATGCGAAGTACAGGTCTACACTTCTCTTTCTGTGCATGAAGGAGAATAAGACGACCGGCAGGATATACGTGAAGAGGATACTGCCGACTGCTGCGATGACTGCTGTGTTCTCCAGATTATTTCCGGCATCTGCGTGGTGATTTGAGACAAACGGTGACAGTGATATAGCCGCATACAGAAGGATAAAAAACAGGTAAGCGACTTTTCTCTGCTTAAACAGATAAGTCAGATAATTCTTATTCATGTTTCATTCCTCTGCTTTCTAATTCATAGATGAACAACTCTTCGAAATTCACCTGCAGGATGTCCATAAGCACCGGTTTCAGCGTATTCAGTTTCTCCGTGACATCTTCTTCATTTCCGCGGATAACAAGCTTGTAGACCCTTCCCTCGTTCTCAAAATGCAGGATATCCAGGTCCTTGAATACTTCTTTATCCTGTTCCTGTTCAAAGACGATCTGGTACTTGTTGATCTGTTCCTTGGACTGTAACAGATCACCGTAGCTGATGATCCTGCCATCCTCCAGAATACCGAAGGAATCACAGATATCTTCCAGTTCCTTCAGGTTATGACTGGAGATGATCACTGAGATCTGTTCATCTTCAATCAGTTCGGTCAGGATCTGCTTGAATCTTAATCTTGCCAGAGGTTCCAGACCATCATAGGCTTCATCCAGAAGAATCAGTTTCGGATGAATGGATAACGCAAACAACAAGGCTGTACGGCGTTTATTCCCCTTGGAGAGGTTGGTTACCACCATATCCTCCTTTAACGCAAAGACCTCTAAATATCTCTGAAATGCCTGTTCATCAAACCCATACATGTTCTCATACAGAAGTTTCAGTGAACCAATCGTACTGCCGATGGGAAAATACTGCTCATCCGAAACAAACGCGATATCTCTGCGTATGTTTTCTTCTCTGTACGTATCCTGGTCATTCAACGTGATCGTACCGGCATCTGCCTTATATACTCCGGAGATTAATCTCAG
>JAFWFE010000075.1 GCA_017512555.1 Solobacterium sp.
CTTTATACGCTTCTATGTCCATTATTACAACTATGAAAGACCGATGTATAAGCTCAACTATAAAAGCCCTGCGGAGTTTACACTCTCCCAGGGCTTCCACCTGACTTTTTAGAACTGTCTACTTTTCGTTGACTAGTTCACCTGCATGCATCGCTTTCTTGTCTATATAATGTTTTAAATATTAGCGAATTTACTCTCATCCACAGGATGTCTGAGGGTTTCCGGAAGGCTGATCAGCAGAGGTACACGGATCACCAGTTCACAGACAATGTAGAGGATGAATACCCACTGGGCACCGATGTTGTCGTAGATAATTCCGCTGACAGCTGCCATCAGAGCACTGAACAGGGAAGTAAACATACTTGTGGCACCAATCCATCTGCCCATGATACGGTGCGGTACAAGTTCATGACCAATGGATCCGGCAACAGTGGCACCAATCTCCTGGAAGCCTTGTAACATACCGACAAACAACAATAACGGAATACGTTTTGTAGTGATCAGTAATACAAGTCCCGCAAGATAAAGAGCAATTGTGGTGAACAGTACAGGCTTACGTCCGTATCTGTCACTGATAATACCCATGAAATATCCGAGAAGAACACTGGTTAATGCTGTGGCTGTAACCATACCGGCAAGGGTGGCGGCATCCGCAGCCTTGAATTCCGCTGCATAAACCTGTACATACGGAGTAACCATAGCCATGGGCATTCCGCCGACAGCCGCAATCAGCATCCATTTTCTGCAGTTCTTGTCTGCCTTGATGATTGCCAGTCCATCCAGGATCATATTACTTTGTTTCTTGGCTTTGACGGTTCCCCAGGTGTTGAACGAAAGCTTGAAGATAACGATCAGCAGGGAGATTACCGCGAAGATAAATGCTGCCCAGAACAGGGGACGGATACTGTTGGGGTCTGTAGGTGTACCGTTGACCTTCATCATATTGACCAGGATCCATCCGGAAAGCATCGGACCAACCATACCCAGAATACCTGCCGCGAGAGATTCACAAACTAACATGCCCTTGGCACGGTCACAGTTTGCCAGACAGTTACCGCAGATCGTAGCGCAGCTTTGTCCGCTTAAACGCTGTCCCATCGCATGCAGGAATAAGCCAAGTGCGGCTACCTGCCAGATATTCGCGCATGCCAGGGCAAGATATCCGCCGATCAGGATCAGGATTCCAAAGACATAGACTCTCTTGGGTCCCTTACTGTCGATGACAGCTCCGATCACCGGTGCCAGAATTCCACCCATGACCATACCCAGACTGTTGATAAAGCCATACTGGGTCTTGGTAGCCCCAAGCATGATGATATATAAGGTCAGATAGGGCAGGACCATCTTATAGCCAAGACGTTCCAGAGATGTACGTATAACGGTTACCCGCCAGTCCTGCTTCTGTGCTTTCCAGAACGCAGGGATATTTAATACAGAGTTATTGTTAGCTGCTGACATAGTTTTCCCCTCCATGTAGACCAAGTTATCTTAGCACTGTTTTTTGTGTTTTTGAAACAGAATCCTGCATTTTGAAGAATAAACTTGCATAGTCAGTAAAAAATCCGTTAAAATCAAAAGCACGCTATTGACAGTACGCTATTAAAATGTATAATTACTTTTGTGCACGGAAGGGTGGTGGAGAATGGACATCAGTTTTAAACTAAAACGGGTAAACGACGAAATGTTCAAGCAGGCGAATAATCGTCTGCAGAAGGATAATATGACCTTCTCCCAGTTGTTTGTGCTTGTCTATCTGTACAGAGATGCGAAAGATATGACGGCATCGCTGAAGGAACTGGAACGCAGATTTGAAGTGGCGCAGGCAACCATGGCGGGTATTGCCTCAAGACTGGAAGCCAAAGGCTTTGTGGAAGGGGTAATCAACAGCCAGGACCGCCGTGTCAAACAGATTCGTCTTACTCCCCAGGGACAGGAGTTTCTGAAGAAGAACCATCAGAAGATGGAAGAACATAACCAGCGTCTGGTTCAGGGTCTGAGCGAAGAAGAACTTGGTAATTTAAACCGTTATCTGGATATTATTTATCAGAATATCCTGGAAGAGGAATAGAGAGGAAGTGGAGGATGTTCAGTATATTATTCCGCTATATGCGGGGATATGAGAAGGAAACGATACTGACACCGTTATTTACCGGCGGAGAGGTATTGATGGAGGTATTACTTCCGTATATTATTGCTTCACTGATTGATGAGGGTGTTACACCCGGAAATATGAATGCGATATACAAGTATGGCCTGATCATGCTGCTGTGCGCGTTTGTTTCATTGTTTCTGGGTATCGGTGCGGGAAGAACCAGTGCCAAGGCATCAACGGGATTTGCGTCTAATCTGAGACAGGCAGTCTATGAAAAGGTACAGACATTGTCTTTCTCAAATATCGATAAATTCAGTACGGCAGGTCTGGTTACCCGGATGACTACGGATGTATCCAACCTGCAGATGGCTTACCAGATGCTGATGAGGATTGCGATCCGTACACCTCTGACCCTGATCATGAGTGTCTTCATGTGTGTACGTATCAGTCCGAGTTTGTCCATGGTCTTCGTGGTTGCGCTGGTCTTCCTGGGAATGGCACTGTTATTCATCCATTCACGGGTCATGAAGTTATTCAGCGTTGTCTTCCAGCGTTATGACGAACTGAATGCCAGCGTACAGGAGAATGTGTCCAGTATCCGTGTGGTCAAGGCATTTGTCCGTGAAGAATACGAAGACGAGAAGTTTACCAAGGCTGCCAACGCAATCAAGACGATGTTCGTCAAAGCTGAGAGTATTATTGCCTTGAATAACCCGGTCATGAACCTGACGGTATACGGGTGTATTATTGCCATCAGCTGGTTCGGCGCGAAACAGGTCGTAGGCGGGGAAATCACTACCGGTAACCTGACCTCCATGTTCAGTTATATCATGCAGATCCTGATGTCCCTGATGATGTTATCCATGGTATTTGTCATGCTGAGTATGTCTTCCGCGTCTGCCAAACGTCTGAATGAAGTACTGAATGAAGTGCCGGATATCCAGAACCCTGAAGATCCGGTCATGGAAGTGGAAAACGGACAGATCGATTTCAACGATGTCGACTTTGCCTACAATACAGGTACCGGGGAAATGACCCTGAAGGATATCAACCTGCATATTCATTCCGGAGAGACCATAGGAATTATCGGCGGTACAGGTTCCGGCAAGTCTTCTCTGGTCAATCTGATCTCACGTCTGTATGACGTCAATCAGGGATCGGTGGAAGTCGGCGGTCATGACGTACGCAGCTATGATACGGAAGTTCTTCGGAACAAGGTGGCAGTCGTCCTGCAGAAGAATGAATTATTCTCCGGAACCGTGCGTTCCAACCTGCAGTGGGGCAATGAGTACGCGACGGATGAACAGTGCTGGCTGGCGTTGCGCAGTGCCTGTGCTGATGAATTCATCGAAGTTCTTCCGGAAGGTCTGGATGCCCCTGTGGAACAAAGCGGGGCGAATTTCTCCGGCGGACAGAAACAACGTCTCTGTATTGCCAGAGCATTACTGAAAGATCCGAAAGTACTGATCCTGGATGATTCCACCAGCGCCGTAGATACTGCGACAGACGCAAGGATCCAGCAGGCCTTCAAGGAACTGATCCCGGGAACGACCAAGCTGATCATTGCTCAGAGAATCGCCAGTGTAAAAAGCGCAGACCGGATCATTGTCATGGAAGACGGCCGGATCGATGCGTTTGATACTCATGAGAATCTGATGAAAACCAGCGAGATTTATCGCGATATCTATGAAACACAGATGAAAGGAGGCGGTGACTTTGACGAGGCAAGGTAGAATGGGACCCGGTCCCCGCGGCCCTCGCGGAATGCGTGGAATGCCGGCAGGAAAGATGGACAAACAAAAAGCCGGTGTTCTGATGCGTGTACTCCGGTACATGATGAAGTATTACAAATGGCACTATATTCTCGTCCTTGTCTGTATCGTTGTCGGTGTCTTCTGTCAGCTTCAGTCCACGTTGTTTACACGTACTTTGATCGACCAGTATATTCTGCCTTTACTGGGAACACTGAATCCGGATTATACACCTTTAGCGATACGTCTGGCCCAGCTGGCCGGCGTACTGATGATCGGTGTCATCGCCAGCTATACCCAGCAGAGAGTCATGGTCGTTGTCGGACAGGGAACCATGGCAATCATGCGTATTGATCTGTTCAAGCATATGCAGACACTGCCGATCAAGTACTTTGATACCCATAGTCACGGGGATATCATGTCCGTCTATACGAATGATATCGATACCTTAAGACAGCTGATCTCCCAGACGATCCCGCAGTTATTCAACTCGGTGATCACGATCGTCACGACCTTTACCTCCATGGTGATCCTCAGTATTCCGCTGACCGGATTATCCCTGGTGATGGTTGGTGTAACACTGTTCGTATCACGTAAACTTGCCGGAATCTCCCGGGACCATTTCGTTGCCCGTCAGAAGGCTCTGGGTGCTGTTAACGGATATATCGAAGAGATGATCAGCGGACAGAAAGTCATCAAGGTCTTCTGTCATGAAGAAAAAGCGGTTGAAGATTTCTCCAAGCTGAATGAAGAACTCCGCAGCAGCGGAAATAACGCCAACAAGTACGCAAATATCATGATGCCGATCAACGCGAATATCGGAAATATCTCCTATGTATTCTGCGCGGTATTCGGCGCCTGGATCGCCATCAATACAAACTGGGGTCTTACCCTGGGTACATTAGTTACTTTCCTGACGTTGAACCGTAACTTCTCACGTCCGATCTCCCAGGTATCCATGCAGATGAATACGATCGTCATGGCCATGGCCGGCGCAGAGCGAGTATTTGCGATGCTGGATGAAGAATCCGAAGTGGATAACGGTTATGTAGAACTAGTCAATGTCGTGGAGAAGGAAGATGGTACTCTGGAGGAAACTGAGGAACATACCGGTCTCTGGGCATGGCGTCATCCGCATAAGGCAGAAGGTACCGTTACCTATCAGAAACTGCAGGGTAAGGTAACCATGGACATGGTAGACTTCGGATATACGGAAGATAAACTGTTTCTTCATGATATTGTCCTTTACGCGGAACCGGGGCAGAAGATTGCCTTTGTTGGTTCCACCGGTGCCGGTAAGACAACGATCACCAACTTGATCAATCGTTTCTACGATATCGCTGACGGAAAGATCCGCTACGATGACATCAACATCAATAAGATCAAGAAACCGGACCTGCGCAGGTCTCTGGGCATGGTTCTGCAGGATACCCACCTGTTTACCGGTACCGTGATGGATAACATCCGTTACGGACGTCTGGATGCTACAGATGAAGAATGTATCGAAGCAGCGAAACTTGTCCATGCAGACGGCTTTATCCGGCGTCTTCCGGACGGCTATGACACATTGCTGACTGAGGATGGATCAAATCTGTCTCAGGGACAGAGACAGCTCATCGCGATTGCCAGAGCAGCTGTGGCAGATCCTCCGGTCATGATTCTGGATGAAGCGACATCCTCCATCGATACACGTACGGAGAAACTTGTGCAGGAAGGCATGGATGCCCTGATGAACGGAAGGACAACATTCGTGATCGCACACAGACTATCCACCGTACGCAACAGTGACTGTATCATGGTCCTGGAACAGGGGAGAATCATAGAACGCGGCAGTCATGATGATCTGATCGCGAAAAAAGGCAGATATTACCAGTTATATACCGGAAACGCAATCAGCGGATAAACAGAATCCTGAGGTGCAGTATGTGCTGCACCTTTTTTTGTGCTCATTGTGGTACAATACAATATACGAGCAGGAAAGAAGAATACAATGCGTATAGGAATATTTACAGACACATTTCCGCCGGACATCAACGGTGTGGCAAGTAGTACATACATCTTATTTCAAGAACTGAAAAAACATGGTCATGACGTCTTTGTTGTGGCTCCGCATAAAGGTGCCGGTTTATCCAAGTGGGATGAGAATCACGAGATCCTGTATCTTTCCGGGATCGAACTGAAATGGCTCTACGGTTATACCATGACCCAGCCGTTCCACCTGAATGCGGAAAATGAGATCCGGAAACTGAATCTGGACATCATTCATGCCCAGCAGGAATTCGGGGTAGGTATCTTTGCCCGGATCTGCGCAAGACAGCTGGGTATCCCCCTGGTCAGTACCTATCATACGACCTATGAGGACTATACCCACTATGCCAACCCGCTGAACCTGGATGCGGTAGATACCGCTGCCAGAAAACTGGTCAGTAAGTTATCCAAGGTATATTGTGATTCCGCACTGGCGGTGATCTCACCAAGCGAAAAGACAAAGGAATTATTACTCTCTTACGGAGTAAACAGCGATATCCGTGTGATTCCCACCGGACTTCCTCTGGATAAGTTTGATCCCTCCGGATATACAGAGGAGAGAAAGAAAGAGATCCGGGATGAATTTGGCATATCCATGGATGAAAAGGTGATCCTGTATGTCGGGAGAATTGCGGAAGAGAAATCTCTGGACCTGCTGATCCGCTGCTTCGCGGAAGCCCGCGCTAGAGATATCCATGTACGTTTTCTTGTCGTCGGCGGCGGACCGGACGAAGAGAAACTGCAGGAGATGGCAAGAGAACTCCATGTGGAGGATATGATCAACTTCGCGGGGAAGCGTCCTTCGGATACGATCGCTGACTACTACCGGGCCGCAGACGCGTTTATTTCCGCAAGTTTGACAGAGACACAGGGTCTGACCTTTATTGAGGCTCTGGCCAGCGGATTACCTTTATTTGCGCGCAGAGATGAAGTCCTGGAAGAATTACTGATTGAAGGGAATACCGGCTGGTATTTCAAGGATGAAGAAGAATTCTGTGAGAAACTGAAGGTATTCCTGGGATTGAGCACAACAGAAACCACAGAGATGAAACAACGTTGTCTGAACCATGCGCATCCCTACAGCAGTGAAGTCTTCTACGAACAGGTATATTCCCTGTATCAGGAAGTGACGGAAAATTACTACCATGCCTATGTTCTGGAAGAAATCAAGGCGAAAGATACGTACGTGTTATTGATTCTCAAGTCTCAGGCAAAAGAGAAGAAAGAGATACGTCTCTCGATTGACGATTACTATACTTCCGGTCTTCATGTCGGTGACCGGATCAGCCAGAGAAATCTGGATGAACTGATTGCCAAGGAAAAGATGGTCAATGCCTACCAGCGCTGTGTACGGCGGATCTCCATGAAAGACCGCACGGAAAAAGAGATGCGTGACTGGCTGAAGGAGAATAGTGACTGTACGGAAGAAGAAGTGGAAGAACTCCTGCAGAAACTAAAGGATAACCACCTGATTGACGACCGGAGGTATGCGGAAGAGTATATCTCGCAGATGCGTACATCCCTGTACGGAAGTGAGCGGATCCGGCGTGATCTGACGCAGAAGGGGATTGCGGCAGAGAAAATCCAGGCAATGCTTGAGGATAACTTTGACGAGAGTACCAACGCAATAAGCTATGCGGGAAAGATCCTGCATACAGTGAAAAACGAATCTGACAGAATGAAGAAAGAGAAACTGGTGATCAAGCTGATCCAGCGAGGATATCCCTCAGGAATAGCCAGAGAAGCGGTAAACCAGCTGGATCTCACTGAAGAAGATACAGAAGAGGACAATTTGCGGAAGTGCGCGGAGAAGGCGTACCGCAGATACTCCGGCAGATATACAGGGAAAGAATTGAAGAACAGGGTCTTCCGTTATTGTTTCTCCAAAGGTTATCCTTCGGAGAGAATCAATGCGGTCCTGGAAGAAATGGAGTTTATGCAAGATGATTAAAATCAAGGATTTTGCGGCACGTGAGAAGTATGCGCAGCCGATGTTGATCAAAAGCTGTACCAAAGGCACTACAGCCAAAGGGGCACCATACCTGACAATCGTATTCCAGGATAATTCCGGCAGTATTGACGGTAAGTTCTGGGATGTCAAACCGGAAACGGAAGAGAATTGTGTTGTTGGTCATGTGGTGGATACAGAGTTTGAAGCCCTGGAGTATAACGGGAATCTGCAGCTGAGAGTCTTCCGTGTTACCGATATCCCTCAGGATGATATCGACATGAGTGAATACCTGATCTCCGGGAATTACGCGGAAACAGAACTGCGCCAGAAAGTCGAAGAACTGGTGAAGTCTGTAAAAAACGAAAAGATGCGTCTTCTTGTGGAAGCCATGTTCCGCCGTGTAGGACAGAACTTCTATACTTATCCTGCGGCTTCCCGGATCCACCATGGATATCTCGGTGGTCTCGCGGAACATACCCTGGGTATGGCAGCCCTGGCCGAACAGGTGGCTGTGCTGTATCCTTCCATTAACCGTGATCTGCTGATCTGCGGTATCCTCATGCATGATATGGGTAAGACAGCGGAACTGAGCGGTGTCGTTGCCAGTGAGTATACACTGGAAGGTAAGCTGGCAGGACATATCAGTATCTGTCACGGATGGCTGATGGAAGCAGCCGAAGAACTGGTTCTGGAGAAAGAAGAAGAGACACTGTTGCTGAGACATATGATCCTCAGTCATCACGGGAAATATGAGTTCGGCTCTCCGGTATTGCCGGAACTCAGAGAAGCGGAAGTATTGAATCTGATCGATAATCTTGACGCGAGAATGAATATTCTGGATCAGGCGATGGAGAAACTGAAACCCGGGCAGTGGACACAGAAGATCTTTGCGTTGGAGAACCGCACATTTTATAAACCGAAAGTGTAATTATGGATATTCGTCTTTCAATTGTAAAACTTGCGCATAAGATACTGGCTTCTCAAGGAAGAGGTGGTTCTTTCCCCGGACAGCTGGCTTTAATGATGGATAAGAACTTTATCCGTCGTTTTACCATGCCTGAACAGGTGATCCTGGTTACCGGCACCAACGGGAAGACAACGACGTCCAACCTGATTGCGGAATCTCTGCGCAAAGCCGGATTGGCTGTCCTGAACAATCACCGGGGAGATAACCTGAACGTGGGGATTGCGGCCTTGTTAGCGACAGGCAGTGATTCTTCGTATCATATCCAGGCGGATGCGGCTGTGATCGAAGTCGATGAATTGACGGTATACCGGCAGTTTGACGCTTTGAAGCCTACCGGACTGGTAGTAACGAACTTCTTCCGTGACCAGCTGGACAGAGCAGGGGAAATGGAAACGATCATCCGTAAAATCATGGAAGTCACTGAGAATTTCACCGGTGATCTGTATCTGAACGGAGATGATCCCAATGTCCTGCGTATCGCGGATCATGCGAAGAAAGCCAGAATCCATCTGTTCTCCATGGCACAACTGAAGGATAGTATGATCACTACAGATGAAGCCAGTGAAGGAAAGTTCTGCCCGAGATGCGGGAAACCACTGCACTATGACTATTTCCAATACTCTCATATCGGACGTTTTCTCTGCCCGTATGACGGTTTCGGCAGTATTACTCCGGAGATTCTGGTGAAAGATGTGAGTTACACCGATCAGAGTTTTGAGGCGGAGGGAAGGGTATTCCATTCGTATATCAACGCGGTATACGCAATCTATAACTGTGCTGCTGTATTGTGTGTCATGAAGAATCTGGGTCTGGATTTATCCTGCGCGGACGATGTCTTCCGGCATTATCAGCTCAAGGAAGGAAGAAACGAGACTTTTGCGTTGTCCCAGCCGTGTGTGATCAATCTGTTTAAGAATCCCACCGGTGCCAACGAAGTGATGAAGGATATCTTATCCCGGCCGGGTAAGAAGAATCTGTGTATTGTCCTGAACGATAACGACCAGGACGGACATGATGTATCGTGGATCTGGGACGCGCATTTTGAACGCCTGAATGACCCGGAAGTGAATGAGATCCTCTGTACCGGATTAAGAGCGTATGACATGGCTCTGCGTCTGAAATACGAGGGATTAAAAGACAGGATCAGAGTCATAGAGAGTACGGAGGAAGCCGTTCATTATCTGAATACAGCCAACCTGAACAGCTATGTCATGGCCACATATACCGCGTTACATTCCACCAGGGCACTATTGCGCAAAGAGGCAGGAAAATGAAACTGAAGATACTATGGATGTACCATGATCTGATGGATCTGTATGGGGACAAAGGGAATATACAAGTGCTGAAGACGCGTTGTTTTGAGCGTGGAATCGAGTGCGAAGTAAAGACAGTATCTTTAGGTGAAGTCGTGGATTGTAAGGACTATGACCTGTTTTTCATGGGCGGAGGCGCCGACCTTGAACAGACAATTATCTATGAAGACCTGTACGCACGGAAAGAGAATATCCTGGAAGCCATGGATTCCGGTACGAATTTCCTGCTGATCTGCGGAGGATACCAGTTGTTCGGCCAGTATTATCTGGATCAGGATCATCAGAAGATCGATGGTCTGGGTATCTATGACTATTACACGGAGAGCACAGACAGAGATCACCGCTGTATCGGGAATATTGCGGTGGAAGTAACCATCGGGCAGGAAACATTCAAGGCTGTAGGCTTTGAGAATCACGGCGGACAGACAAAAAATGTCCGCACACCGTTCGCCAGAGTACTGAAAGGGCACGGAAATGAGTATAAGAGCCCGTATGAAGGCTTTATGAATGAACAGGTGATCGGTACATATATGCACGGTCCGTTACTTCCGAAGAATCCGAAACTGGCAGATCTTGTGATCCGCCGTTCCCTGCATAAGAGATACGGAGATGTCGTTCTGCAGGAACTGGATGATACGCTGGAAGACAAAGCCAGAGAAGTGATGCTTAAACGTCTGGGTGTATAAAAAGGTAGCTGAGCTACCTTTTCTTAACCGTTGATTTTGGCGAGGATCTCATCCAGATCCAGACTGGTATCCGGTTCACCGAAGGAGATGGCTTTCTCCTTGCCGTACCGCGGTACGATGTGGAAGTGGAGATGATCAATCGACTGTCCGGATACGGCTCCTGTATTGGATAACAGGTTATATCCGGGGGCTTCCAGACGTTCCGTGATCTTTACCGCCAGAAGATGGGCGACGTCGATACATTGGTGAATGGTCTCCGTATCGGCCTCGGTAAAGCTGTCCACATGTTTCTTGGGCATGATCAGCGTATGTCCGGCAGACAGGGGATTCACATCCAGAATTGCCAGAACATGTTCGTCTTCGTATACTTTGCGGCTGGGAATATTGCCGGCAATGATCTCACAGAATATACACATATCGTATTCCTCCTGAACCAATTATAAGAAAAACTTCCCGTTTTTGGGAAGTTTATTTCTGTACAAGAATAGACGGATAATCGTTTGCGAGGGTATCGTACAGGATCTTGTCATAAACATGGAACCCGTATTTCTCGAAGTAATAAGCCAGAGCGTTATTGTTGATGGTTTCCGTACCGTAGAGCTCATTGACGATCTCATCCTTGTAGTTGTTCCGGTCATCATCTTCTACACGCATGACATAGTAGTTTCCGTTTTCCGTGGAGGATACCATTGTCCATCCGTCATCTGCTTTCTGACCCAGAAGTACAGATAACACGGCTGTACCGTAAGTAGTTGTATTCACGGTAACGATCTCCGGTTTTCCGGAAGAAGATGTTTCATACTTGACCTTGGCATCTTCAATCGTCAGACTGCCGTCTTTGAATCCTGCCAGTACCGCGCTGGCATCTTCTTCCTTGGTGAAGGAGAGTACGGTTGCCTTGACCGGAGAGTAATTGGTAAGCATGGTCTCAAAGTTATCTTCGATATAGTTCGTGACTAACTTGTTTGCCTGCTGTTCATCAATCAGGGTTTCCAGGTATTCTTCTACAGTCAGATTATTCTGCTTCAGGCTTTCTTCAAAGGAAGAACCATAGATCGTGCGGTAGTACTCCAGATCCATCTCGGCAGATTCTCTGACTTCGTCTGTTTCTTCTACCTCGATATCACCGATAACTTTCATTGCCTGGTTACGGACAACATCCGATCCGTTC
>JAFWFE010000076.1 GCA_017512555.1 Solobacterium sp.
CACAAAGTGGACGGCCTGCTACAGTGCTGTAAGCCTGGCAGTCCTGTTTTTCACCAATCTGTACCTGCAGTACAGGCAGACCAGGATCGCACGCTCAATGCTGAAGACAGATCTTCCGGAGGATAACGATGAAGTCTGTGAAGACATGATCAAGGTTTTCTCCCAGCGTACACTGTGTACGATTCTCTGGTGTATTCTGGTGTTTGTGATCCTGCCGGTCGTGATCTATTTCGCTTCGTATATTCCCTGCAAGGTTTGGCGTGACGGTTACAGTATTTCCAACGTGATTGATCAAATCAAGTATATCTACAACTATCATATCGATCTGGAGGCTACACACCCCTACCAGAGTACATGGTGGCAGTGGATTCTGGATATCCGTCCGATCTGGTATTACGACGGAGTGGGTCTGGAACCTTCCCGGACGATTGCCTGTTTCTCCAATCCGATCGTATGCTGGGGAGGCTTATTCGCAATCATTCTTACGATATACAAGTGTATCCGTGATCGTGACGGAGACGCGTTTGTCATCCTGGTCGGATATCTCAGCGCCATCATGCCGTGGGTGCTTGTACAACGCTGTGTATTCGCCTACCATTTCTACCCTACCAGTTTCTTTATGATCATGGGTATTGTCTACGCGGTGCGTGTACTGATCCAGCGAAATGAACGGTGGAGGAAGTATACCCGGATCTTTGCGGGTATCTCTGTTCTGGTATTCATCCTCTTCCTGCCTGTACTGACCGGGTTTGGTACTACACCGGAGTATATCAAGTTCCTGGAGTGGCTTCCTTCCTGGTACTTTGGATAAGAAAAACCTGTACATTTCTGTACAGGATTCTTTCTTTTACGCTCTTTGTTCAGCGTCGAGTTGTTTCTTGAGTGAAGTGAGGATCGTTGTATGTGCCTGGGTGATTTCTTCATCCGTGAGCGTATGATCCGCTGCCTGATAGATGATCCTCAGAGCTACAGACTTGTATCCTTCCGGCACATGACTGCCTTCATAGATATCGAAGATCTCAGAAGAACGTACCAGTTTACGTCCGGCTTTCTTTACCACGTCCAGAAGTTGTGCTGCCGTGATCTCTTTCTTCAGCACAAGAGCGATATCTCTGCTTACGCTCGGATAACGATCTAATGCGGAGTAACGGATGCGTGATCCCTTACCCTTGAACAGAGGTTCAAGACTCAGTTCCGCATAGACTACGTCTTTCAGGTCAAACTGGCTTTCATACTCCGGATGAATTCTTCCGAATACACCGAGGAAAGTATTGTCGACCAGGACTTCCGCGCTCATGAACGGATGGAAGTGCACGGTATCTCTGCGGTTTTCATTGAAGCGTACACGTCCTGCGCTGTATCCGCATTTCTCCAGCCAGGAAGTGATCATTCCCTTCAAAGCGTAGAAATCTCCCGGAATCACATGACCGTGCAGAGGATCATCGTGGACATTGCCATCCAGCAGGATTGCCAGACGTTCTTCTTCCACACCCTTACCATAGACCTTGGATATTTCAAAGAGATGATTATTCACGTTCTGGTGGGCACGGTTGTACTGCACGCATTCCAGAACACTGTTTAACAGACTTGTACGGATGTATTTTCTCGCTTCACTCATCGGCATGGCCAGGGTGATTGCTTCGCCAACCGGCGCATATGCGCTGTTGACGAAATTCTCACCGATCAGTGTATAAGTAACAATCTCGTGGAGTCCGAAACCGGTCATCGTATCCCGGATCGTCCGGCGAAGTTTCTGGGCTGGGGTCAGCTGTCCGACCGTTGCGGAAAGCGCAGGAAGCGTATTCTGCAGGGAATCAAAGCCGATCAGACGAATGATCTCTTCGTCGATATCCGCAGGACGTTCAATATCGATACGATAACTCGGGATATGACATACGATTTCATCTCCGTTGATCTCCGGCTGGAAATCCAAAGCAGTCAGGACATCTTCTACCTGTTCCATGGTGAAGGATGTGCCAAGCAGTTCGTTGCAGTGGGTCAGGGTTTCCTTGACTACAACAGGCTGATAGTTTTCATTCCCTGCCACAATTGTTTCCTCAAACCCTGAAGCGTCCGCATATTCTGCCAGTAACTGTACAGAACGGTCCATGGCTTTTCTCATGCCCATGACTTCCACGCCCTTGGTGAATCTCTGGGCAGCTTCGGTAATCAGATTCAGACGAATGGATGTACGGCGTACCGCGACCTGATCAAAGTGCGCGGCTTCGATAAAGATCGCCTGTGTGTTCTCGTCAATCATGGATTCTTCACCGCCCATGACACCGGCAATACCTGTAGCTTCCCCGCCTGTAGTGATCAGAATATCTCCCTTACAGATATCGAATTCCTCACCGTCCAGGGCAACCATCTTCATTTCACGGTCATCGACAACTGTGATCTCATGATGAGGCAGCTTCGATAAATCGTAGTAATGCAGAGGCTGTCCGGTTTCCATCATGACAAAGTTGGAAATATCGACTACGTTATTGATCGAGTTGATTCCCGCGGCATGCAGGTAATCCACCATCCACTTTGGTGAAGGACCAACCTTCACATGATTCACGACTTTACCGTAGAAACAGCTGCATTTCTCTGTCGCCAGCGCCAGACGGAAATCACCCTTTTCCCCGACATCACTCTTACCGGAATAATCCGGCCAGTGTACTTCCCTGCGCAGGATCGCGCCGACTTCCTTGGCCATATTCCACATACTCAGGCAATCTGCCCGGTTTGGTGTCAGAGATACATCCAGGATCGTATCGTCCAGTCCGAGATAACCGAAAACATCTTTCTCTCCTACCGGCGCGTCCTGCGGTAATTCTTCAATTCCCGCAATCTGTTTTTCACTCAGCCAGTGCTTGTCCACACCCAGTTCGTTCAGGGAACAGATCATGCCGTTGCTGTCCTGCCCACGTACCGGTTTAGATAAGATCTTTCCGCCGGGCAACTGCGCGCCGACCATGGCCACGATGACTTTCAGACCGGCACGGACATTCGGTGCCCCGCACACGATCTGGTACACATCTTCCGGGTTATCTCCGACTCTGACTTTTGTGACATGAAGATGATCACTGTCGGGATGATCCCAGCACTCCAATACTTCTCCGATCAACAGATTTGTACCGGAAGCAACGGGTTCAATGCCTTCTACTTCCAGACCTGCCGTAGTCATTCTCTGCGCAAGTTCCTCCGGAGAGATACCACTCAGGTCTACATATTCACTTAACCATTTATAACTCAGTTTCATGATGTCCCTCCTTAGTCATAACGATCAAACATCTTCAGGAAACGCAGATCGTTGGTATAGAAGTTACGGATATCGTCAATACCGTATTTGAGCATGGTGACACGTTCCAGACCTACGCCGAACGCAAATCCGGAATACTTCTCCGCGTCAAATCCGTTGATTTCAAGTACGTGGGGATGTACCATACCGGCGCCGAGGATTTCGATCCATCCGGAATGTTTACAGACACTGCATCCCTTACCGTTGCAGAATGGGCAGGAAACGTCTACTTCCACACTTGGTTCTGTGAACGGGAAGTAACTCGGACGGAATCTTACCTGTCTGCCGCCGCCGAAGATCGTATCTGCCATGTAGGTCAGTGTTCCCTTCAGATCGGCCAGAGTGATCTTCTCACCGACAACCAGACCTTCCATCTGCATGAACTGATGACTATGTGTAGCGTCATCATCATCACGGCGGTATACCTTGCCGGGGCAGATCAGCTTGATCGGTACCCGGCCCTTAGCTTTCTCCAGTTCTCTCATCTGCATGGCTGTTGTGTGGGTTCGCAGCAGAGTGTTCGGGTCAATGTAGAAAGTATCCTGCATATCTCTTGCGGGATGATCCTTGGGGATATTCGCCAGTTCAAAGTTATAATGATCCAGTTCTACTTCCGGTCCTTCAGCAATCGTATATCCCATGCCGAGGAACAGGTCTTCGATTTCTCTCTGGATCAGCATCAGCGGGTGCTGTGTACCAATTTGGAAACGGTCACCGGATAAGGTGATATCGATCTTTTCGTTCTCCAGACGTGCATTCATGGCTTTCTTTGCCAGTTCTGCCTGTTTCTGCTCAACAGCGGCACTGATGGCTTCCTTACAGGCATTGACCTGGGCGCCAAACGCGGGTTTTTCTTCCTTGCTGAGATCACGCATCAGAGACATCAGACCCTGTACGCTGCCCTTTTTCCCCAGATACTGGATTCTGACCTGCTGCAGAGATTCCAGATCGGATGCGGCTTCAATGGCTTTCAGTGCTTCCAGCCGCACATTTTCTACTTGATTCTGCATAACTCCTCCTTCATATAAAAAGCGCTCCTGTAGTCCAGGAACGCTTGCACGCGGTACCATCCTGATTCGTATGAATCATACGCTCTTACTTGTCCGTAACGGGGAAACCGGAGAGGATTAGTCTCACTGGAAAAGTGAATTCACCGAAGTCCGGTACAGGATCATTTCAGCGTATAGATCCCTCTCTGTGTCTTTTCTTACGGTTACTGGTCTTTTCGTAAACGCTTTAACAAGATTATAATTACCTGTCTCTAGAAAATCAATCTAAATTCCCAGGTATTCTTCTTCGTATAACTGATACAGCGTATCCAGATCTTTTTCGGATGCGATAAAGGCATCACCGAGTACTTCGATCTGCTGGTCGGTAATACATACACCACCGTGGATATCCAGAATTATTACCTGGTCTCCCTTTTCTTCCAGATACCGGATGATATGTTCGTAATCACGCAGACTCCGTTCAAAACCGGGATAGACATAGACATCATGGTAACGGCTTACGCCGTAATGGAGTTCCCGGTCCGTATCGGATTCATACGTATGACTTAAGATCTTCACACACTCGCCGACACCGATCAGGATACCCTCATACCAGTGCAGGATCTCAATCAGGCCGAAATCCTCCAGCATGTTTATCGCGTATTCCGTGTTGTCGGAAACCAGGCATACAACATCGCATTCCCGGATCCTGCGTACGAGGACATCCCGTGACAGTTCGTAGATATCCGCCACCTGGATATGATTCTCCGGTATACCAAGACGGGAGAATGTCTCGGAGTACTGTTCGTTGGCGGAATACTCATCGTTAAATGCCAGAATATCCGCGATCCATCCATCGTTTGCCATCAGCGGGATCACCAGCACGTGCATCTCCGGATGAATGTATTCCAGCAGGGCCTCTGCCGACCAGGACTGCGCAAAGTCCATCGTATTAAAAAGAAACGTATTCATGTTTATCCCCTGTATCTGTACATGACAATGCCTGTGGCTACTGCCACATTCAGAGATTCAAAATTCCCGATCTCGATAAACAATCTCTGATCACAGGCATCCAGCAGTTCCTGATGTACTCCCTGTCCTTCATTGCCAAACAGGAAAGCCATCTTATCCGCGTCCCCGATCCGGCTCATGGGCACAGCGTCTTTCAATGCCGTACCGATTACCCGGAAGGATTCCGTCTTCAGTTCACGGATCTTCTCTGCCAGGTCACAGCGGATTACAGGCATGGTAAATAACGCCCCCTGGGTGGAACGGATCACTTTCTCGTTATACAGGTCACAGGTCTTCTTTGAGGTATAGATCACTTCAAAGCCGAAGGATCTGGCAGTACGGATGATCGTACCGAAGTTCCCGGGATCCTGAACATCATCCAGCAGGATAACTCTCTTCGGGTCTTCCGCAGTACGCTCTTTCTGAATACAGACAGCGATACACTTCGCTCCGGACACATTCTGTGAGATCTTCTTCATCACCGGTTCCGTCACTTCTATACAATCCGGGAAGTTAAACGGATTCTCTCCGGTATAGAGGATCTTCTGTACGATATCTGCACGCAAAGCTTCGGTGATCAGGTGTTCTCCCTCCACCAGAAAAAGTCCCGTTTTATCACGTTCCTTCTTTTCGTGGAGTTTTGTCCACTGCTTGACATACTGATTCTGTAAAGATTCTATTTTCATCCTGCTATCCTTCCCGTCTCTGACGGAACACCTCAAATGCGAGTACGGCTGCCGCTCCTGCCGCGTTCAGGGCATTGCGGAAATCATTCGCGTAAGGGATGTAGATATTCCGGTCTGCTTCACGGAGAAGTCCGGAGGATAATCCCCGCATTTCACCGCCGATCATCAGGATCACCGGTTTCCGGTAATCTGCCTGGTCATAGACCACGGCATCTCTGCGCATTGCCGCGTAACATGTCAGCCCGTGATTACGCAGTTCACGGACATCCCTGCACAGGTCGTCTGACATCACGACATTCATCAGGTCAAAGGCACCTGCACTGGAGCGCAGGATCGTCTTCTCAGCCATGGACCAGTCTCTCTCCTTAACCAGCAGACCTGTACATCCCGCACTGTATAACGTACGCATGACATACCCAAGGTTGAATGGATCTTCCACCCCTTCCAGCACAGCTGCAAACGGTATCTCCGCCTTCAGACAGTCAGCCAGGGAATCATATCTCCGTGCTGATACTTCCGCAAGGATACCGCCGTGGGTCTTTCCTTCGGCTTTTTCCGTGATTACCGAGCGTCTGACCAGTTCTACAGGAATACCTTTTTCTTCGGCAATTTTGCGGATATACCAGCTGTCTCTGTCTTCCAGAGACTTATCCATCCATATCCGGTGAACTTCCCGTCTGCCGCCGGAAATTGCGGCCTTAACGCTGATCTTTCCTTCGATCATGGTAACTTCTCCGTATAATATCATTTTCGTGTACTTCAAAAGGAACCGGAATCTGGATCCGTGTCATGGGTTTACGGCAGCTGCTCATATACTCCTGATTCTCATCCCGGATCCATTCCACCGGGAATTCTTTCTGCAGTTTACCGGGCGCCAGCACCTCGATCATTTCCTGTTCGCTGATCACATTCCGGCATTCCAAGGTCATCACACCATCCCGGTATTGTTTAACTACTCCCAGAAAATCATGATTGACATCCAGATCACTGTTCTGGTGCAGGATCAGGGATTCCCTGCCAGCTCTTCCCGGATAAAAGCCTGGATAAGTCTGCCGGTTTTCTCCCCGCAGGATCTGCCTCAGGTGATACTGCATACGTTCTTCACCCAGACGTGTTCCGGTTTCTTCAATCTCATCGATCAGATTCCGGTACGCGCTGACGATGGAAGCCACATAATATTCCGACTTCATCCGGCCTTCGATCTTCAGTGAGGATACTCCGGCCTCGATAAAGTCATAGATATACTCTGCTGCGCAAAGATCCTTGGATCCCATGGTAAACAGTTCTTCCCGCGTCAGTTCTTCTTCGTTGTGATACAGATGGTAATACCACCGGCAGCTCTGGGCACAACCACCGCGGTTGGCATCCCGCAGGGTCATCTTGTTGGATAATGTGCATCTGCCGGAGTAATTCACACACATACCGCCGTGGATGAACGCTTCCGTCTCCACCGGGCAGGACGCTGTAATTGCCCGTACATCTTCCATCGTACATTCTCTTGCCAGGACCACCCGGTCAATACCAAGAGTATCCGAGAGATAGGCAGCGGCTTCCGCATTGGTTACACTCATTTGTGTGGAACAGTGGATTTCCAGACCGGGAGCGGACTTCCGCGCGATATCCATGATTGCCGGAGACGCGACGATGATTGCGGTAACCCCGGCATCTTCCAGTTCCTTCAGGTATTCCGCAAGACCATCATAATCCTCCTCGTGAGGAATGATATTCACAGTCACGTGGATCCTGGAGCCGTATTCCCGCGCAAATGCGCAGGCTTCCCGGATATCCTGCAGGGTAAAATTCGAAGCTCTGGAGCGCAGAGAAAACTGCTGACCGCCGATATATACGGCATCAGCCCCAAAACGTATCGCTGTCTTACAACGATACAGATCTCCTGCCGGCGCAAGTAGTTCGATTTTCCTACAAGATTGTTTTCTCTCCATAGTATCCTTCACCGAGATTCCGGTGTTTATATTTACTCTTATATTCTTCCAGCTCTGTTTCCGGATGATCCTTCTCCAGAATTGTCCGGTATAAACGTATGGTATCCAGTAATTCTTCCGTATCCATGAATACACCTTCAATATATAACCGGTCCACTCTGGATTCCGCAAATTCCCGGATATACGCAAAAGATTGCTGGACCTGGTCACTGTAGACCAGTGTGCCCTCTTCGGTTTCATAAACCGGCATATGACTATCCCTGCTCTCCTCCCGGATCGCCAGACCATCAGTCTCATCCACATTCCGCTCAAGATATGCCTGCACAAGTTTACGCCTTGAGGCAGATACCAGTGTATAGCCATGGATGATCAGTTCAAGATGTTTCTGGTGTCCGGTGATCTTGCGTATCTCTTCCAGTGTCAGTAACGGAGATACCGTAACACTTGCGATGCCTCTGTTCATCCACCACCCGGCATCGTTGGACGAAGTGACCAGCGTATCCGGACGATAGATCAGTTTCCTGCACAGAGTTTTATTCCAGGCATATGCGGCGACCGCAGGATCCGCGAAATAAACGGAAGAAAAAGACCTGTTTTCAATTTCATCCAGCAGTTTATGCATGGAATCCATCTCAGCAGGAAAATACAGTTTGTTTACCAGAAGACCGACACGTTCATCGTCCGGCAGATCACAGAGATTTGTTTTTTTCAGCGCAGTAAAAGAATGACCACGTACAGCCAGGACAACTTCATCAGCCCCGTTCTCCAGACATGGCCGGATCTCTTCCGTATGATTTACCGAGACAACCAGTTTCATTTACCAGTTCATCCCTGCCAGCGCTTTTTTCGCTCCATCCGGATCATCCGTAATGATCAATACCGCAAACGTATCCTTTACAGAGATATACGCGTTTTCAATGGTTTTTACTTGTTCGGGATTATACATGGCAGCGGACTTCCTCAGTGAATTCACGTAGTAGTGCATGTTTTCGGAAATCTCCAGTGCGCTGTCTTCATCGTTCGCTTCAACGACGATCAGTACTTTTTCCGGTTCCTTGTCACTGAAAAACGCCTGTGCGTTCCTGACTTCTCCGTCAATAGTCAATAGATTCAGTACAGATTGTCCTTCCTGCATTGCCTTATCTTCCGGCATGAAGGTAACCAGAGCGTCAACAATCTGCGGGAAAGTAATACTCTCTTTCTTTGAAGAAGAGGAACATCCCGTCATGGTCAAGACTGCTGCTAATACAAATGTTATTACTCTTTTCATGGAAGTTTCACCACATCCCTTACATATTCTGTATATACCGGAAAGTTATCTCCCTGGAAGTGGAAGCCATCCGGCTGAAAACGCTGTTCATCTCCGTATCCCTCATCGTTGAAGAATACCTCCGAGCTGTAGATCATCGGTATATGCTTTTCCGCACACATCTGTAACAGGCAGTAGTTTGCCCGGTTGATCTCTGTCTGGGACGCGGCCGCTTCCGTAGATCCCTTCACGACCGGTGTGATTGCGGACACATAGATTTTGGCATCCGGAGCTGCTTCCTGCAGTTCATCCAGTTTCTCCCCGTACATCTGGGCAAGCAATACCGGATCTCCGTTGCCAGCCTCGGAAAGACCCATATGTAACACGATCATACCCGGCTGAAGATCATGGACCAGGCCTGCGGCGCTGCGGGACATCGGCGTATTGTTGTAGTTGGCGGGGAAATCAAAGGAACTCGGTCCCAATGCATACCTGGCAATGACACGGCTTGGATTCAGCCACAGATATTCACTCATATTCATGAAGTTGGAATCCCCGATAAAGTAGATCTGTCCAAACTCCGCTTCACTTAGCAAATCTCCATCC